>JAUPTR010000363.1 GCA_030917985.1 Pseudomonadota bacterium
TCGCCCTGCTGTTGCAATGCCTGCACCGAATGGCGAATCACGTCGACCGTAGTGCTGAAATCGTCGGCCAGCTCGGCCGGTCGCACAAACGGGGTTTCCGCGCCAAGCTGGCGCGCCATTGCCGCTATTTCCTCGTCGTCGGTGCTGACCACGATGCGATCGAACAGGCCGCTGTTCTGTGCAGCACGGATCGAATAGGCCAGCATCGGCTGGCCATGAAACAGCTTGATGTTCTTGCGCGGAATACGCTTGCTGCCGCCGCGGGCAGGAATGATGGCAACGATACTCATGACAATACCTCTTGCAGCGCCTGCACCACCTGATCCTGCTGGGCGTCACTCAGCCCCGGATATAGCGGCAACGACAGCGCCTGGCGGTAATACTGCTCGGCTACCGGAAACTGGCCCCAGTCAAAACCAAGCTGAAGATAATAGGGTTGGGTATGCACCGGGATATAGTGCACGTTAACGCCGACACCACGGCTGCGCAGCGCTTCAAACACCTGAAGGCGATCATGCGCACACCGTTGCACATCAATCTGCACCGGAAACAGGTGCCAGGCCGAGCGGTTCTCTGCTGAAGGCAACGCAGGCAGAATCAGCGGCAGATCGGCCAGCAATTGCAGATAACGTTGCACCTTCTGCTGCCGTTGTTCGACGAAATGATCCAGCCGGGTCATCTGGCTGGCGCCCAGCGCAGCCTGGATATCGGTGATGCGATAGTTGAAACCCAGCTCCAGCTGCTGATACACCCAGCCCCCCGCTTCCGGCTGCAGCATATCGGCGCTATCGCGGGTGATGCCGTGGCTGCGCAAACGTAGCAGCCGGCGATACATCGCCTCGTTATTGGTCAGCACCATGCCGCCTTCGCCAGTGGTAACAATTTTCACCGGGTGAAAGCTGAACACGGTCATGTCGCTGAAGGCGCAACTGCCAACCGGCCGCCCCTGATAACGGGCGCCAATCGCATGGGACGCATCTTCAAGCAGAACAAAGCCGTATTCGTTGGCAAGTTGCCGCAGCTCGGCCATCTCGCAAGACCGGCCGGCAAAATCCACCGGCACCAGCACCTTCGGCAAGGTGCCTGTTGCCTTGGCCGCCAGCAGTTTCTGCCGTAACGCGGCAACACTCAGATTGAGTGTGTCGGCATCGATGTCGACAAAATCCACGACAGCACCGCAATAGCGGCCACAGTTGGCCGATGCAACAAAGGTATTCGGTACTGTCCACAAACGGTCACCCGGCCCGAGATCGGCAGCCAGGCAGGCGATATGCAGCGCAGCGGTGGCATTGGCCACGGCCACCGCGTATTTCGCACCACAATAATCAGCCACGACACGTTCAAAGCGCTCGATGGCCGGGCCTTGGGTCAGGAAGTCACTCTGCAGCACCGCGAGCACGGCGGCGATATCGTCGGCGCTGATATCCTGCCGGCCGTAGGGGATCATACCTGGCTATCCAGCTGCCGCAGTTCGTCGAGGGTCAGGAACCACGGATTATTGTCGGAGCTGTATTTGAAGCCCTCATCCACCGGCTTGCCGGTTTCGCCCAAGCGATTGGTCAGATAATCACCACCATCCACAATAAAGCGGATCGACGGGCGAATCACGTAATGGTCGGCAAACTCCAGCGTCAGACGGCTGTCATCGCGCGGCACCATCAGTTCATGCAGCTTTTCGCCCGGGCGAATGCCGATAATCTTGTGCGGCAGATTCGGCGCCATCACGTTGGCCAGATCCACCATCCGAGCTGACGGGATTTTCGGCACGAACAATTCGCCACCAACCATGCGACCGAAATTCTTCAGAACGAATTCCACGCCCTGCTCCAGCGTGATCCAGAAGCGCGTCATGCGCGCATCGGTAATCGGCAGTTCGCTTGCGCCCTCGGCAATCAGTTTGCGGAAAAACGGTACCACCGAGCCGCGCGAGCCCACCACGTTGCCATAACGCACTACGGCAAAACGCGTGTTGTGACCACCGACGATATTGTTGGCGGCCACAAACAGCTTGTCGGAAAGCAGCTTGGTGGCGCCATACAGATTGGCCGGGCTGGCGGCCTTGTCGGTTGAAAGCGCAATGACTTTTTCTACACCATTATCAATGGCGGCACTGATCACATTTTCGGCGCCATGCACATTGGTACGGATACATTCGGTCGGGTTATATTCGGCTGCCGGCACCTGCTTCAACGCAGCGGCGTGCACCACGTAGTCGACATTGCGCATCGCCTGCTTGAGGCGCTCGGCATCGCGCACATCACCCAGAAAATAACGCATGCATGGGTCGTTGAATTCCTGCTGCATTTCAAACTGCTTCAACTCGTCGCGGGAGAACACCACCAGACGGCGTGGTTTGTAGTCGCGCAATACGGTACGGATGAATTTGCGGCCGAAAGAGCCGGTGCCGCCGGTAATCAGAATCGATTTGTCATTAAACATGAGAGGTACTCGGAACAGTGGCGCACGCCGCATGCGCACGCCGTTTGATTCATTCTAGGCTCAGTTGAAGTATATTTCTCAGCTGCGCTGGCAGATAACAATGCCAGCCCAAAGGGTTTGATGTGCTTCGGGCGCAGGGCTGCGTCATAAACCGCTTGTGCAGATCACTGCACGGCGCGTTTTATTCCTTGTCTTGCATCCCGAATCACATCAAACGCGGTTGAGAAATAAACCTCAACGGAGCCTAACAATCTCGCGCCAGTTCGCTGGCAATCGCAGCGACTACCGCAGCCCAATCACCCGGCGCTGGTTGGCGAAAAATCCGCATTGAGGGATACCACGGGCTATCGCTGCGGCCATCCAGCCAGAAATTGCCGCCGTCAAATTTCAACATCAGCCACACCGGTTTGCCCAGCGCACCCGCCAGGTGGGCCACAGCGGTATCCACCGACAGCACCAGATCGAGACTGTTGATCAAATCAGCAGTATCGGCCAGATCCCGACAGGTTTGAATTTCCGTAGCCATCCAGTGTGGAACGTCGATGTCTTTCTGCAGGCAGACGAACTCGATGTCGCCACTTTGCTGCAATCCTTCCAGTGCGGCCAACGGCAGGCTTTTACGGCGCTGCTCGCGATTGTCGCTGCCATGCACGCCTGACTGCCAGCACAGGCCGACACGACGCTTGCTACCGGCA
>JAUPTR010000364.1 GCA_030917985.1 Pseudomonadota bacterium
CCGTGGCAGTTTGCCCGCGATGGCAAGCGCATTGCGCTCACCACCCGTGGCCGGCTGATCCTCGACGACCTGGATCTGATCCTGCAGGCCGCCGTGGCCGGCGTCGGCATTGGCTATCACTACCTGGCGCGCATCGAACCCCATCTCGCCAGCGGCCAGTTGCAACTCATGCTGCAGGATTGGCTGCCACCCACCGAGCGGCTGTACCTGTATTACCCGCGTGGCCGCAACCTGCCGGCGGCGTTGCGCGCGTTTATCGATTTCTTCAAATAGGCGCTGCCCTGCAAGCCAATACCAGAGCGGCCTGCAGGCCGGGCTGCGAGGCAATAGGGATGCGGGCTGCAGCCTGTGTGTCGATTGTCGCGCCGCGGGCGGTGAAACAGTCAAGTAGGGTGGGCAACTCGTTGCCCACGCGATAGTTGACAAGTTTTCGGTGGGCAATGTTTGCCCACCCTACCAAGACTGGCCGGGGCATGTGTAGGTCGGACTTCAGTCCGACGCGGTGCAGAACGCAGGCGGCAGCGTCGGACTGAAGTCCGACCTACAAAGACTGCTTATTTTGCCGCGCTGTCTTGAAGCGCGGGCTTTCAGGGCAATATACCCTTATCCACTTACCGTCTGCCTGCCATGACCCAGCCCGCCACCCCTCGCGCCGTTGCCCCTTTGTTTGGCCTGTTGCCGTTTCTGCGGCCTTATTGGCGGCGCTGGATTGCCGCGTTTGTGGCGCTGAGTTTTGCCGCCGGGGCGACGCTGGCGTTGCCGGTGGCGTTTCGTTATCTGATCGATCAGGGTTTCAGCACCGGGCAGCATGGCAATATCGATCGTTATTTCCTCGCCTTGTTTGGCGTGTCTTTGTTGCTGGCGGTGGCGACGGCGCTGCGCTTCTATTTTGTGTCGTGGCTGGGTGAGCGGGTGACGGCGGATATCCGCCAGGCGGTGTATCGGCATGTGTTGCAGATGAGCCCGCAGTTTTTTGAAACCACCCAGACCGGCGAGGTGTTGTCGCGGCTGACCACCGATACCACGCTGATCCAGACGGTGGTGGGCACCAGTCTGTCGATGGGGCTGCGCAACCTGTTTCTGCTGATCGGCGGCATCGCCATGCTGGCGGTGACCAGCCCGGTGTTGACCAGTTATATCCTGCTGACGCTGATTGGCGTGGTGGTGCCGATCCTGCTGTTTGGGCGGCGCGTGCGCAAGCTGTCGCGCGATAGTCAGGACCGGGTGGCGGATGCCAGTGCCATGGCTGGCGAGGTGCTGAACGCGATGCCGACGGTGCAGGCCTACACGCAGCAGCAGTTTGAAACGCGGCGCTTTGATGCATCGGTGCAAACCGCTTTTGTCACCGCGCTGGCGCGCATTCGCGCCCGTGCCTGGCTGACGGTGGTGGTGATTGTGCTGGTGTTTGCGGCAATTGCGTTTGTGTTGTGGCTGGGGGCGCAGGCGGTGCTGGCGGGGCAGATGA
Organism: Pseudomonadota bacterium; assembly: GCA_030917985.1. Taxonomy (GTDB): domain Bacteria; phylum Pseudomonadota; class Gammaproteobacteria; order Burkholderiales; family SCOH01; genus CALMFQ01. Next base: position 1,466 of record JAUPTR010000364.1, read on the forward strand.
GTGGCGGGCAGTTGTCGCAGTTCATTCTTTACGCTGTCGTGACGGCCGGCGCGATTGGCGCGATTGCCGAAACCTGGGGCGATCTGCAGCGCGCAGCGGGCGCCACCGAGCGGCTGATGCAATTGCTGGCGCTGCAATCGCCAGTGAGCGAAGTGGCTGCGCCGCAGGTGTTGCCGGCGCAGGGCGAGGGTATCCGCTTTGAGCAGGTCGGGTTCCATTATCCATCGCGGCCGGAGACTGCGGCGCTGCAAGGCTTCAATCTGCTGATCCGCCCCGGCGAACACGTGGCGCTGGTGGGGCCGTCCGGCGCCGGCAAAACCACACTGTTCCAGCTATTGCTGCGGTTTTACGATGCGAGCAGCGGCACGATTCGCTTCAACGGCGCGGATGTCCGCCAGCTGGCGCTGAACGATTTGCGGCGGCAAATCGGCATTGTGCTGCAGGAGACGGTGATTTTCGCCGGCAGCGTGAGTGACAATATCCGTTACGGCCGCCCCGATGCGAGTGATGCCGAGGTGCACGCGGCTGGGGCAATGGCTGCAGCCGCCGATTTTATCGAGGCTTTGCCGCAGGGTTACGATACCTTTCTCGGCGAACGCGGCGTGCGCCTTTCCGGCGGCCAGCGCCAGCGCATTGCCATTGCCCGCGCCATTCTCAAGAATCCGCCGGTGTTGTTGCTGGACGAAGCCACCAGCGCGCTGGATGCCGAAAGCGAGCGCCAGGTGCAGCAGGCGCTGGATGCGGCGGCAAAAAACCGCACCACGCTGGTGATTGCCCACCGGCTGGCAACGGTGCAGGCAGCCGACCGGATTGTGGTGATGGAGGCGGGGCGTATCGTCGCCGAGGGCACGCACGAGCAATTATTGAGCAGCAGCCCGCTGTATGCGCGCTTGGCCGCGTTGCAGTTTGGCCACGGATCGTAATCCGGGGTAGAACAAGCAGGGCTGGCCTGCTAATTTAATAACATTGCCACAGATGCGAATCGGAATCGATTTGCGCCGATTTGCCCGCTGCAGCCAAACGTTTTAGCCGATTGCCTTCCATGTCTTTAATTCCTGTTTCCAGCCTCACTGTCAGCGTGGCCGACGCCTGCATCGTTGATGTGAGCGAGGGTTTCTGCCAGCAGTTTGGCTGGCTGGCCAGCGAGCTGCACGGGCAGTCGCTGCTGCAGTCATGCTGGCCTGATTCGCAGGCCTGGCAGCGCTTGCTGCTGGCCAGCCTGAATCAGCATTCGGTGCGCCATTTTACCGCCAGCTTGCGCGATGCGGCGGGTGTCACCGTGCCGGTATCGCTGATCGGTACGCCGCTGCAATTAAATCAGCAGGCGCTGCTGCAGTTGTTGATTGTGCCGGCAATGTCTGCCGGGGCGGCGGCAAGTGTGGCCCCTTGTCTGCCGCCGCGCCAGTCTGAAGATTGTGCCGCCTGCCCGGTGGATCGTTTTCATACCCTGTTCCATAGCCACAATGCCCCCTTTCTGCTGGTCGACCCGGCCGATGGGCGGATTGCCGATGCAAATGCCGCTGCGCTGGCGTTTTACGGCTATCCGGCCGAGCAGCTGCTGGGCATGCCGATTACCCGGATCAATATTCTCTCCCCGGAACAGATGGCCGAAGAGCGCGCCACGGCACTGCTGCAGCAGCGCAACTATTTTGTGTTTCCGCACCGGCTGTGCAATGGCGAAATCCGCACGGTTGAAGTGCATTCATCGCCGGTGGAAGTGGGCGGTCGCACCTTGATGTTTTCGGTGGTGCACGATGTGTCGGCACGCCGCCAGAGCGAGGCGCTGATGCTGGCGCAGGCGCGGGTGATCGAGCTGATTGCGATGCGTGCGCCCTTGCCGGTGGTGCTGAACTGCCTGGCGCAGCAGCTGGAAGAGCTGGCCGATGGCTGCAAGGTGGCGGTGATGCTGTACGACGAGCAGCTGCATACGCTCAGGCTGGGTGCCACTGGCAGCCTGCCGGTTTCGTATACCAGCGGGCTTGAAGGGCGGTTGAAGGTTGGCCCGGATTTTGGCAGTTGTGGCAGCTCGGCCTATTCCCAACGGCCGGTGCTGGTGGCAGATATTGCCACTGCTCCCGGCTGGGCGGATTTCCGCGATCTGGCATTGAGCCACGGTTTGCGCGCTTGCTGGTCGCACCCGGTCTTGTCGGCCAAGGGCCGGGTGCTGGGCACGGTGTCGCTGTATGCCACCTCGCCCGGTTTGCCGGGGGAATACCGGCAGCGCTTGCTGGACATGGCGGCCAAGGTTGCGGCCGTGGCGATTGCGCAAGCGCAGGAGCAGGGCGAATTGCTGGCTTCGCGGCAACGCATGCACCAGATCATCGAATTTCTGCCGGATGCGATTTTTGCCATCGATAACCGTGGCCGCGTGATTGCCTGGAACCGCGCGATACAGGAAATGACCGGTATTCCCGCCGCACAGATGCTGGGTAAGGGCGACCACGAATATGCGCTGCCATTTTACGGCGACCGGCGCAAGGTGCTGGTGGATATGGCGCTGAATGAACCGCTGGACCGGATCCGCGAAAGATATCTGGCAGTGCATATCGATGGCGATACCATCAGTGCCGAATCCACCACCTGCCGCATCCGGGGCGAGCCACGGCATATATTTGGCAAGGCACGGCCGTTGTACGATGCCGAAGGCAACAAGATCGGTGCCATCGAACTGATTCGCGACATTACTGCCATCAGGCAGGCAGAGCGGCAGCTGCGCGACAGCGAGGCATACAACAAACTGCTGTTTGCCGATTCTTTCATTCCGCTGGTGGTGCTTGATCCGCATACCCGTTGCTTTGTCGACTGCAATCAGGCGGCTGTTGATATTTATGGCCTGCAAACACGTGAACAGGTGATGGGCAAAAGCCCGGCCGATGTATCGGCTGCCATGCAATACGGTGGCCGTGCATCATCCGCTGCTGCACCGGAGATGGTGCAGCGTTGCCTGGAGCAGGGGCACCATGTGTTTGAATGGCGCCACCAACGCCCCGATGGCGCAATCTGGGATGCGCAGGTGCATTTGATGCGCTTTCAGCATGGCGACAGGACCCTGTTGCAGTTCAGCCTGGAAGACATCACCGAACGCAAGCGCAACGAGCAGAAACTGCGGCTGGCTGCGCGCGTGTTTGAAAGCACCGGCGAAGGCATTGTCATCACCCGCCCGGATGGCGAAATCATTGCCGTCAACCCGGCCTTCAGCGAAATCACCGGCTACAGCGAGGCAGAAGCGCTGGGGCAGAACCCCCGCTTGCTCAACTCCGGACGCCAGCCGCCCGAGTTTTATGCCGCCATGTGGCAAGCCGTTGGCAATGGCCACCAATGGCGCGGAGAAATCTGGAACCGGCGCAAGAACGGCGAGGTGTATCCGGAATGGCTGACGCTGAGCGCAGTCAAGGACGAGCAGGGGCGGATCAGCAATTATGTGGGTGTGTTCAGTGACATCAGCCTGCTGAAGAATTCGCAACAGACCGCCGAATTCCTGGCGCGCCACGATGCACTGACCGGCCTGCCCAATCGCACGCTGTTTCAGGATCGGCTGCAGCACGCCGTGACCAGGGCGCGCCGCGATAATCAGTCGATGGCGGTGCTGTTCCTCGATCTGGATCACTTCAAGAACGTCAACGACACCCTTGGCCATTCGGTGGGAGACCAGTTGCTGCGTTATGTGGCGCAGCAGATGGCCGACCAGCTGCGCCAGTGCGACACCATTGCCCGCCTTGGTGGCGATGAATTTGTGGTGCTGCTGGAGCAGGATGTGACGCCGGAGAGTCTGCAGGTTGTGGTCAACAAACTGCTGGCCCTGTTTGTCGAGCCGCTGCAGATTGCCGAACGCTTGTTCTACATCACTGCCAGCATTGGCATCAGCCGTTATCCGCAGGATGCGCAGGATGCGGATAACCTGCTGAAACAGGCTGATCTGGCGATGTACGATGCCAAGCGCAAGGGCCGCAATATGGCGCAGCATTACCAGGTAGCGCTGAGCGCCGACCTGTTGGATCGCATGTCGCTGGAAAACGAGCTGCGCAAGGCGGTGCGTAACAACCAGCTACTGTTGCACTATCAGCCGCAGTTCGAGCTGGATGGCGAACATCTGGCCGGGGTGGAGGCGCTGGTGCGCTGGCAGCACCCGGAGCTGGGCATGATCCCGCCTTCTCGTTTCATTCCGCTGGCGGAAGAAATGGGGCTGATCAGCGAAATCGGCGACTGGGTGATGCAGCAGGCGTGCGCACAGGTGGCTGCCTGGCGAGAACAGGGTTTTAATGTGCCGCGCATGGCCGTCAACCTGTCGGTACAGCAGATCGAACACCGCGATCTGGCATCACGCGTGGCGCGGCTGCTGAATCAATACCGGCTGGATGCAGGCCAGCTGGAGCTGGAAGTGACCGAATCAACGCTGATGGGGCAACACCAGCACGCAACACAAACCCTGTTTGATCTGGAAAAACTCGGTGTGCAGTTGTCTATCGATGACTTTGGCACGGGTTATTCTTCGCTCTCGTATCTCAAGCGTTTGCCGGTGCATCGCCTGAAAATCGACCGCTCGTTTGTGCTCGACATCGGCCGCGACCCCAACGACGAAGCCATCGTCCGCGCCGTGATCGCGCTCGGCAACAGCATGTCGCTGCAATTACTGGCAGAAGGTGTGGAACGCCCGGAACAGGCCGATTTCCTGCGCCGCGAAGGCTGCCACCTGGTGCAGGGCTACTGGTACGGCAAACCGCTCACCGCAGACGAAATCTACCAACGCTTCGGCCCGCCAGCCGCCAAATGAAAAACCCGCCGGATGGCGGGTTTGGTGTTTCGGATGATGCCGAAAGAAAGGTGATTTGAGTCGCGCCAGAACGTCTGTGGTGCGAAGACAAACCGCCGACAGTGCTTCAGCACGGCAAGGTGCAGTCGACAAGCCACAGACGTTCTGGCGTGAACTCAAATCCCGCGGAGGAGTTCGTTGATGCCCACCTTGCCGCGCGTCTTCGCGTCAACCTTCTTCACAATCACCGCGCAATACAGGCTGTATTTGCCATCGGCCGACGGCAGGTTGCCCGATACCACCACCGAGCCAGCCGGAATGCGGCCGTAAGTCACTTCGCCGGTTTCACGGTCGTAAATCTTGGTAGACTGGCCGATGTAAACACCCATCGAGATCACCGAGCCTTCTTCAACAATCACGCCTTCCACCACTTCCGAACGCGCGCCGATGAAGCAGTTGTCTTCGATGATGGTCGGGTTGGCCTGCAGCGGCTCGAGCACGCCACCAATGCCGACACCGCCGGACAGATGCACGTTTTTGCCGATCTGCGCGCAGGAGCCGACGGTGGCCCAGGTATCGACCATGGTGCCTTCATCAACAAACGCGCCGATGTTGACGTAAGACGGCATCAGTACCACGTTTTTGGCGATGAAGCTGCCACGGCGGGCGATGGCATTCGGCACCACGCGGTAGCCGCCAGCCTTGAAGTCGTCTTCGCTGAGGTCGGCAAACTTGCTTGGCACCTTGTCGTAATACTGGGTGCAGCCGCCGGCCATCGGTTTGTTGTCATTGGCGCGGAACGACAGCAACACGGCCTTTTTCACCCACTGATGGGTAACCCACTCGCCGTCGATTTTTTCGGCAACACGCAGACGGCCCTGATCCAGCTCGGTGATCACTTGCTCGATCGCTGCTTTCAGCTCCGGGCTGATGGTGGCCGGGGTGATTTCGGCGCGTTTTTCAAAAGCTTCTTCAATCAGAGGTTGAATCGGATGCATACGATTTCCTGGGTTGGGGGTGATATGAACTTGTACCATTGTTTGTCCTTTGGCGGTGGGCCATTTTATTGTATTGATTGCATTATTGTAGGTCGGACTTGCGTCCGGCGCAGTGCCGGGCAGGGCCAACTGCGTCGGGCTGAAATCCGGAAGGCTGCTAGCCGCAGGATGGGTGTCGCTACGCACAACCCATCCTGCAAATGTGGCCTGCGGCGGTTACAGCGTCTTGCAGAATTCGACAATCCGCCGGGCCGCTTCGATACATTCATCCAGCGGCGCCACCAGTGCAATACGCACATAGTTTTGCCCCGGATTGCTGCCGTGCGCCTCGCGCGCCAGAAACGAGCCGGGCAATACGGTCACATGCTGCTGGCGGTATAACTCGCGCGCGAATTCGGTGTCACAAATCGGCGCTTTGGCCCACAGGTAAAACGCTGCGTCCGGCAGATCAACATCCAGCACGGGTTTCAGCAGCGGCGTGACGGCGGCAAACTTGGCGCGATATTGCTGGCGGTTGTCTTCGACATGGGCTTCGTCGTTCCAGGTTGCGGCGCTGGCGGCCTGCACTGTCGGGTTCATCGCGCAGCCGTGGTAGGTGCGATACAGCAGGAATTTTTCCAGGATTTTTGCATCACCGGCAACAAAGCCGGAGCGCATGCCCGGCACGTTGGAGCGCTTGGACAGGCTGCTGAACACCACCAGATTGCGGTAATCGCTGCGGCCCAGTTGCTGCGCGGCTTGCAGCGCGCCCAGCGGAGGTTCGTCAAACCAGATTTCGGAATAACATTCGTCGGAGGCGATCACAAAACCATAACGATCTGCCAGTTCGAACATCTGTTGCCAGCCGGCCAGCGGCATCACCGCACCGGTGGGGTTGCCGGGGCTGCAGACGTACACCAGCTGGGTGCGCTGCCAGATATCTTCCGGCACGCTGCTCCAGTCTGGCTGAAAGCCATTGGCGGCCGTGGTGTTGATGAAATACGGCTCGGCACCGGCCAGCAGCGCCGCGCCTTCGTAAATCTGGTAAAACGGGTTGGGCGAAATTACCACCGGGTTGGGCTTGCTGCTGTCTATAACGGCCTGCGCAAACGCAAACAGTGCCTCGCGGCTGCCGTTGACCGGCACCACCTGTTTGGCGATATCCAGCGGCGGAATGCCATAACGCTGCGCCAGCCACTGGCTGATGCTGCGGCGCAGCGCGTCCGAGCCCTGCGTAGTCGGGTAACTTGCCAGCCCGGCCATATTGGCGTTGAGGCTGTCGATCACCAGTTGCGGCGTGGCATGCTTGGGCTCGCCAATCGACAGATTGACGTGGCGCAGCGCCGGATTGGGCGTGACACCGGCAAACAGCTCGCGCAATTTCTGGAAAGGGTAGGGGTGCAGCAGATCGAGATTCGGATTCACTGTGGTGTCTGCGTCGAGAAAAAGCGAATGATTATAATGGTCTTGTAAGCCGGCAGCAAAATGCGGGATTCAATGGCAATAAAAACCGGGGGGATCTGACATGATTATCCGTTATTGGCTGAGCATTTGGCTGATGTGTCTGGGGCTGCTTGCCCATGCCGACATGCCGCTGTTGTTCGATGGTGCCAAAAAAACCATCTACCCCGCAGCGCAACTGCGCAGCCACCCGGCCGTGCGCCGTATCGAGGTGCCGGTGGATGTGGCCTACAGGCAGCCAATGAGTTACGACGCCCTGCCGCTGGCCTGGTTGCTGAAGGCGCAGGGGGTGCTGCCGGGCGACACCATCCAGTTCAAGGCAGCAGACGGATTTGTGATGAGCATGCCGGCTGCCTTGCTGTTGCATCAGCAGCGGGATAAGGCGCAGGCCTGGCTGGCGATTGAGCCTGATGAAAAGAAATGGCCGCCGCTGAAAGGGGAGGGCGGCCCCAGTGCCGGGCCGTTTTATCTGGTTTGGCTCAACCCCAAGCTTGGTAATATCGGCCCCGAGCAATGGCCTTATCAGATTGCCCGCATCAGCGTGGACATGCCGCCAGCAAGGCGCTGGCCGCACATCGTGCCGGCCGCCGATCTGCCCGCCAGTCACCCGGCGCGTGCCGGGTTTGAGCTGTTCGTCAAACATTGCTTTGCCTGCCATACCCTCAACCATGCCGGCGAGGCACGGCTGGGGCCGGATTTGAACCTGCCACTGAATCCGACAGAATATTTCCGCGAGGGTGTGTTGCGACAATTCATTCGCAATAATCAGAACGTGCGCAGCTGGCCAGATGCCAAAATGCCCAGGTTTGGTCCTGATGTGCTGACAGAAAGGGAGCTGGGCGAGTTGCTGGCCTATCTGCAACACATGGCCGGGCGCAAGATCAAATAAGACCGGCTGCGAGACTGGACTTTACCCATCTCCCCTTGAGGGAGAGGGGTAAGACTGTTGAATTGACTGAAGCCTGGTTGGTTGCGCTGCAGCCCCCTCTCCCCAACCCATCCCCCGCCAAAGGGGGTACTGCTGTGAAAATAAGGTCGCAGGTCGGACTTCAGCCCGACGCAGTCGCCGGCGTTAAGCACCGCGTCGGACTGAAGTCCGACCTACGACCTTATTTTCACAGCAGTACCCCTTTTGGCGGGGGATGGGTTGGGGAGAGGGGGCTGCAGCGCAACCAACCAGGCTTCAGCC
>JAUPTR010000365.1 GCA_030917985.1 Pseudomonadota bacterium
AGCAGAGCATTGCCAGCGCCGATATCTCGCGCCATGTAGAGCAAGTGGCGCAGATGACCGACGAAAACAATGCGGCGGCCAACAGCAATGCCAGCACTGCCAGACAACTGGAACAGCTGGCAGCAGATCTGCAACAGGCGGTGGAGCAGTTCCGCACCTGAGTCAATCGCGGGAAGATGCCCTTCCCGCCAGCCCCACTGCAGCGCATTTGCAGGCCGGACAGCAGTTCGGCCTGCTCCCGCCTTCAGCAACAGCGCCTCTCACCGCCCTGTCTTGAGCTGGCCCGATCAATAACCATCCATCCAGCGATACTGCCAGGCAATGCCAACCGTGGTGAAATCCGTGCCAACGCGGGTACTGACACCTTTACTGAGATTGAGTTTGATCGAGTTATTGCGATCCAGCGGCTGCGCCAGCACCAGGCCGATCCTTGAATTGTCGAGCTGATTGTCCTTGTCCACGCCATCCACCGTGGACTCGCCACCGGTGTAATACGTTACGCCCAGCGAGACCCAGGCGCCTTTGGCAAACGAGTAGCTGAGATTGCTCTGCACCGCGTACACCGGCGCCACTTCCAGCGTCTTGCCACCGTAGTAGTTGTTGTTGTCGCCATACAGCGTCACGCTGCCGGTAAAATCCAGCGTCGCCTCGCCAAAGGCCTTGGAAAAACCGATATCAGGCTTGATCGACCAGCGATTGCTGGCGAGATTGACCACCCGGTCCGCATCATATTGCCCGCCCGGCGCCGACACTTGCACGCTGGCCCCCACCACCAGATCCTGGTCATAACTGGCAAAATCCTGCAACGACAAGGCTGGCGCACCATAAAGATTGACCGACAGTCGTGCGCGCGGGTCGCCAACGCCACTGGCATTGCGCTCAATCTCGGTGCCGGCATAAGTGGCCGTGCCAGCGAGGCGGGACAACGGCAGAATCAGATCAAGCTTGCCGGATTTGCCCCACAGATCAAGCGAACGGGCGTAGGCCAACACCGCAGTGTCAATCTTCAGCTGAGCGTTGCTCAGCGGCAAGGTCGGCTCGGTCGACATCGCACCATGTGAATAGGCATAACCGAGCACCAGAAAATTGAACCCCACCGGCGCGTTGCTGTAGGCACGCGGCTCCAGTTCCATCGAGCGGGCCTGCGGCGACAGGCCCAGCAACAAGGCCAGTGCACCCAAAGTGCATTGCCCACACCCTCTTGCTACAGTGTTCATTGAGCCAATTCCTAAACCTTGATCACGGCTTGCATCGCTGCAAGCCTTATCCCTATTGCCTTGCAGGCCGGCCTGCAAGCCAATGGCAGCGCGGCCTGCAGCTCAGCGGTTTTCCAGCCGGTTGTAATCAAACCAGCCCGCCTGCAGTGGATAACGATTCTGGAAATCGGCATGCAGCCGATCGCTGAATGCCCAGAATTTGCCGTTGGTGCGGCGCACGCCAAATGTGTCCAGCAATGCACGGTAGTCTGCCTCGCTCTGCAGCGCCTGCAGCTGCCGCGCCAGCTGTGGCAGCTGGCTGCGCGTGAGACGCAGCAGCGCGGCCGGATAGGAGCCGACAAAGCCATACACCATCGATATCCGGTCTTCGTCCGGCAGGCGCCGCTCTGCCTCGGAGAAGATCTGCGACAGATTGGTGTAAGCGCTATGCTGCAGCAGCGTGTAGTAATGCGTCTGCCCGCTCTGATCATCTTCCACCGCAACAAAGGCATTTTGCGGCAGCAACACGGCGGCACGGCCGCTGATGCGGTTGATCTGCTGCAATGCCGATAACGAGGCGGCATCCCGGAAACCGTTTTCGAGCGCATGTTCGCGGCTGGCTACCGGCCGCATGGACTGTTTCAACATGCCGTACAACTCGGCCAGCGGTTGCCCGGTACGATATTTGATATCGCTGTTGATATCAAAGCCGGCGGCATATTCGGCCACATATTGCGACACTTCACTCACCGAGCCGCGATACCAGTGTTGCCGCACCTTGCTGCGCGCCTCCTTGGGCAATAAGGCGAGGAAGCTGAATTCACCTTCCATGCGCAGGAAATCCATGTAGATGCGGCTGCCGAGCTGATGACCTACGTTGCCGTACACATCGTAACTGGCCACCAGCAGATAATGAATCCGCTCCAGCAAGGGATAATTCACCACCCAGGCGGTTTGTGGCGCATCGCCCTGCAAGCCCTTGACCACACTGGCGCTATCAAAATGGCGATAGATGGTCAGCGCGGCATTGTCGTTGCGGCCATCACCGTTCCACAGCAAGTTCAGGTCGAGCGGCACGTTCTGCAAATGCTGGTTGGCATAGTCAACCTTGGCCTTGAGGAAGGCTTTTTCCTGCTTCGCATAGTTCACCCAGCGCAGCAGGCCGGTGGTGCTGTCAGCCGGTTGCGACATGGATTGCAGTTGCTGCGCCATGAAATCACTATCCAGCTCGGCACCGGCCTTGTCCGGCGCCACAAACGTCACCCAGAAATAATCGTTGATCACATTCAGCGCCAGCTGGCCGCGACATACCGGGCCCTTGATGAAGCCCATGATGGTGAATTGCGCTTCGTCGAGCATGAAGCGATAACGTGCATCGCTTGGCAGCTGCTGGAAAGTGACAAACGGATTGGAGGCACGCTCCGGCTGATACGAAGGCAGACTGCTGACCTGATAATCCGGCTTGAGGAACAACTCGCGCCAGCGCGCCAGACGTTGCCTGTCAAGCCGGTACGGCATGTGGGTTTTCACCACCACGGCTTCGCGCAATGGCTGCAGGCGGTAAAACACGCGTGCCACGCCCGGATCATCGTAAGGACGACGCGTGGCAATCTGTTGCAGCGGCTGGCCCGGTGGCGTGGCCGAACGCACCAGCTGGAAATAGGCCGGCTTGCCGTCCAGATCGCCAAAATACAGGTGCGCCAGATACAGGTGCTCAAACATGTAGCGGCTCATCAGCTGCGCCTTGAGCGAATCCTGATTAAAAAACGCCTCCCAAGTATCAATCTGCTTCTGCTGCGCCGGGCTTACCCCTGGTTTCGATTCGTAAGGTGCGCCCTCGCGCACCCACTGCAACAATAAATCACGTTCGGTAGCGCCGATTTCCGGCAGGCCATATGGCATGCCCCACAGCGGGTATTTCTTGCGGTAATCGGCAAACTGCTCGATCTGCGTGCACTGCTGCTGGCGCGACAGGCCCAGGTCAAAACTCTCGGGCAGGATGTCCTGCTGCGGCAGCGGATTGTCCTGTTTCAGCAGCAACATCTGCGCCAGCACGCTGCCATCGATATTGGCCTGCGGGTTGTCATCACGCTCGTTCAGCACCGGAAAAAAGTCTTTCTGGCGCCATTCCACCGTGCTGTGGGCATCTTCAAACATGCGCGTCAGCGTGGACGCGATCAGACGTTCGCCGTTATACACCTGCTCGATATTCGCCCCGCGCGCCAAGCCCTCATACGAAGTCAGCTTGAGCTGGCAAGGTGCATCGTAACAAGCGTGGCATACGATGCAGCGGCTCTCGAAAACCGGCTTGACATCCTGCCAGTAGCTGACACTTCCGCCAGCGCGAGGCCGGTCATAGCGGGCAGCGTCCGGCTTGCCATAAAGTTGATCAAACTGCTTAACGGCCAACCCGGCGCAACCACTGAGCAGTATCACCAGCCACAGAAAAAGGTATTTGTGCATGCGGGTTCCGAAAACAAGAGAAGCAAGGAGAAGGCAGGGATTAGAGCATAGCAACACCTGATTGCCAATTTGCGAATCTTGCCGCCAATGATTTTGGCACGCCCGGATCAAACAGGCCTCAAGCTCATCTACCCTGCCCTGCAGCCCGCGCCGCCATTGCCTTGCAGCCCGGCCTGCAACCCAATACCGATGCGCCTTGCAGGGCATGCCGGATCCCCGTGGCAAATCAATCGTCCCGCCTGTTGCGCCGCACCGCCCCACTGCCCGCCCAGCCTGTTAAAATGCCGGCTTTCCCAATCCGATCCGCCCGATATCCGTGTTTGCCTTTGATCTGCCGCCTACCGGCCAATTCCGTACCGCCCCGCCCTTGCTGGCTTCGTCCGATGCCTGGTGGCTCAATGGACTGGCCTCGCAAGCCTCGCCGCTATTGGTGTTGACCGAAACCGCGCAACACGCGCAGCGGCTGCGCGAGGAAATCGGCTATTTTGCACCGGGCAAGCGGGTGTTGCTGCTGCCGGATTGGGAGACACTGCCTTACGATCATTTTTCGCCGCATCAGGATCTGGTATCCGAGCGGCTGGCGACCTTGTGGCAGGTAAAAAACCGCGAGTTCGACATTCTGCTGGTGCCGGCGGCGACTGCTATGTTGCGGCTGCCGCCGGTGGAGTATCTGGCGGCGTATACCTTTTTCCTTAAAGCCAAAACCAAGATCGACCTCGACCAGCTGCGCCGGCAGATGACGCTGGCGGGCTACGAACACGTAACGCAGGTGTATTCGGCCGGTGAATACAGCGTGCGCGGCGGGCTGATCGACCTGTTTCCGATGGGCAGCACGCTGCCGTATCGCGTCGATCTGTTCGATGACGAAATCGAGACCATCCGCACTTTTGACGTCGATACGCAGCGCAGCATCTACCCGGTGCCGGAAATCCGCCTGCTGCCGGCGCGCGAGTTTCCGCTCGACGATGCCGGGCGCACCCAGTTCCGGCAGAATTTCCGCGAGCGTTTTGAGGGCGATCCGTCCAAATCGCAACTCTACAAAGACCTGAGCAATGGCCTGGCGCCGGCGGGCATCGAGTATTACCTGCCACTGTTTTTCAGCCAGACCGCGACCTTGTTCGACTATCTGCCAGACAACATCCTGCTGGTGCAACACCACAATCTGCAGCAGGCGATTGAGCGTTTCTGGCAAGACACACAAAGCCGCCACAGGCTGCTGGGCGGCGACCGCAGCCGGCCGGTGCTCGATCCGCAGGAAATTTATCTGCTGCCAGACCAGTTTTTCGGCCTGCAAAAGCCGCTGCGCCGGGTGCCGATTTCCGCCACGCCGGAGGGCGATGGCCCGGCCCTGCCCTTGCCGCCGCTGCAGGTGGTACGCCGCGCTGACAACCCACTGGTGCGGCTGGCGCATATTGTCGCCAACCAGTCCGGCCGCATCCTGCTGCTGGCCGAATCGCTGGGGCGGCGCGAGACCATGGCTGGCTTTCTTGCCGAATACGGCCTGAAACCGGCGCTGCTGGATAGCTGGGCCGATTTCGAGGCTAGCAAAGAGCCGTTCTGCCTTGGCGTCGGGCCGATCTACAGCGGCTTTTATCTGGCCGGGCCGCAAATCGCCATCGTCAGCGAAAGCGAGCTGTACGCCCACGTCAGCCGCAGCCGCGAAGGCCGTCAGAGCAAGAAGGTCAGCGCCGACAGCATGCTGCGCGACCTGTCCGAGGTCAAAATCGGCGACGCGGTGGTGCACGAACAACACGGCATTGGCCGCTATATGGGGCTGCAGAACCTCGACCTGGGCGACGGCAGCACCGAATTCCTGCTGCTGGAATATGCCGGCAACGACAAGCTCTACGTGCCGGTATCGCAGTTGCACCTGATTTCGCGCTACACCGGCGCAGCGCAGGACGACGCGCCGCTGCACAAACTTGGCAGTGGCCATTGGGAAAAAGCCAAGCGCAAGGCGGCGGAGCAGATCCGCGATACCGCTGCCGAGTTGCTCAATCTCTATGCCCAGCGCGCCGCACGCCAGGGGCACCAGTTCAAGCTGAATCAGCACGATTACGAAGCATTTGCCGCCAGCTTCGGCTTTGAAGAAACCCGCGACCAGCAAACGGCGATCCAGTCGGTGATCGAAGACATGACCTCCGGCCGGCCGATGGACCGGCTGGTATGTGGAGATGTTGGCTTCGGCAAAACCGAAGTGGCACTGCGTGCGGCGTTTGTTGCGGCCATGGCGGGCAAACAGGTAGCCGTGCTGGTGCCGACCACGCTGCTGGCTGAGCAGCACTTCCAGAACTTCCGCGACCGGTTTGCCGACTGGCCGGTGCGGATTGCCGAGCTGTCGCGCTTCCGCTCTACCAAAGAGGTGAACGAGGCGCTGAAAGGTCTCGCCAGCGGCGGTATCGATATCGTCATCGGCACGCACAAGCTGGCGCAGCCGGATGTGAAATTCAACAACCTCGGGCTGGTGATCATCGACGAGGAACACCGTTTTGGCGTGCGCCAGAAAGAGCGCTTGAAAGCGCTGCGCGCCGAAGTCGACGTGTTGACGCTGACCGCGACGCCGATTCCGCGCACCTTGTCGCTGGCGCTGGAAGGGCTGCGCGAGTTTTCGGTGATCGCCACTGCGCCGCAGAAGCGGCTGGCGATCAAAACTTTCGTGTCGCGCATCGACGACGGCATCGTGCGTGAAGCGGCGCTGCGGGAACTGAAACGCGGAGGCCAGGTGTTCTACCTCTACAACGAGGTGGAAACCATCACCAATATCCGCGAACGGCTGGAAAAGCTGCTGCCCGAGGCGCGCATTGCCGTCGCCCACGGCCAGATGCCGGAGCGCGAGCTGGAAGCGGTGATGCGTGATTTCCACCAGCAGCGCTTTAACCTGCTGCTGTGTACCACGATTGTTGAAACCGGCATCGACGTGCCGACCGCCAACACCATCATCATCCACCGTGCCGACCGCTTCGGCCTGGCGCAGTTGCACCAGTTGCGCGGCCGCGTTGGCCGCTCGCACCACCAGGCTTACGCCTATCTGCTGACACCGGAAGAAGCGGCGATGACGCCGGCGGCGAAAAAACGCCTGGAAGCGATCCAGATGATGGAAGAACTCGGCAGCGGCTTTTATCTGGCGATGCACGATCTGGAGATCCGAGGTGCCGGCGAGGTGCTGGGCGAATCGCAATCGGGCGAAATGCAGGAAATCGGCTTCAGCCTGTATAGCGAAATGCTCAACAACGCGGTGAAAGCACTGCAACGCGGCGAAGAACCGGACCTGACGCAGCCGCTGGGCGTAACCACCGAAATCAACCTGCATTCGCCGGCGCTGCTGCCCAACGACTATTGCCCGGACGTGCACGAACGGCTGGTGATCTACAAACGCCTGGCCAACTGCGACAGCGGCGAAGAGCTGGATGACCTGCAGCAGGAATTGATCGACCGCTTCGGCCTGCTGCCCGATCCGGCAAAAACCCTGCTGGAGACCCACCGCCTGCGGCTGGTGAGCAAGCCGCTGGGCATGAAGAAAATCGATGCCACCGAAACCGGGCTGATTGTGCAGTTTGTGCCGAATCCGCCGATTGATCCGATGAAAATCATCAAGCTGATCCAGACCAAGCGCCAGTTCAAACTGGCCGGGCCGGATCGCTTGAAATATGAAAACAAGCTGGATGCGGTGAAAGACCGTATCAACGCCATCAAGGAATTGGTGCGCGAGCTGAGTTAAAGGCAACGCTTAATTTTTTCACTGTAGGTTGGACTTCAGTCCAACGCTGTCGCCCGCGTTGAGCACCGCGTCGGACTCAAGTCCGACCTACAATTATTTGCAGACACTACCTTACTGAATTTTTTATGAAACTCGTTATCCAGTCCCATTCGCTCACCCAGGATCAGGCGCAACACATCGCGCAGCTGGCCGGCAGCAGCGCCGTCGAAGCCATCGAATCCAGCCCCTTCCCGGCTTTCCGCCTGCTGGGCAGCCATGTCGTTAGCCGCGATGCCGTTGCCGCCTATTGCGATGAAAACGCCATCGATTACGCCTACATCGACCCGGCAAAAAAGCTGTGTGACTTCGGCCTGGTGGTGATGGATATGGACTCGACGCTGATCAATATCGAATGTATCGACGAAATCGCCGATATGCTCGGCATCAAACACAAGGTGGCGGAAATCACCGAGCGTTCGATGCGCGGCGAGCTGGATTTTGCCCAGAGCCTGCGGGAGCGCGTGGCGCTGCTGGCCGGGCTGGATCAGTCGGCGCTGGGCCGGGTGTATGAAGAGCGACTGCAGCTCAATCCGGGTGCGGAGCGCATGTTGCAGGCGGCGCACGCTGCCGGGATAAAAAGCCTGCTGGTGTCGGGCGGCTTTACCTTTTTCACCGAACGGCTGCAGACGCGGCTGAATCTGACCCAGGCGCACGCCAATCTGCTGGAAATTGTCGACGGCAAACTCACCGGCAAAGTCGCCAGCAGTATTCTCGATGCACAGGCCAAACAGGACTGGCTGATCAAGCTGCGTACCGAACTCGGCCTGCGCCCGGAACAGGTGATTGCGCTGGGTGACGGTGCCAACGATCTGAAAATGCTCGGTGAAGCCGGTGTCGGCATTGCCTATCACGCCAAGCCGATTGTGCGCCAGCAGGCGGCTTATGCATTAACCCACGTCGGGCTGGATGGCCTGCTCAACTGGTTTGCCTGAGATGGCGCCAGCAGCATCACTGGCCTTGCTGCTGATGCTGTATCTGGGGCTGGCCAGCGGCCTGCTGGGTTATCTGATGCCAGGCTACGCATGGCGCCGGGACAGCCTCAGCCACTTGGGGCAGTCTGGCGCCCGGCTTGCACATGTCACCAATCTCGGGCTGTTTTTGCCGATTGGCGCCGGCTGTTTCTGGCTGGCACTGCAAGCGCCTTTACTCA
>JAUPTR010000366.1 GCA_030917985.1 Pseudomonadota bacterium
CGAGCGCAATCCGGCATTGTTTTATTCCTGTTTCTCCTGAATGGCTCCGCCGCCGGCATGGTTGTTGAACTCGGTGATATTGGCCACCTGAAATGTGCCCTGCAAGGACTGCAGCTCGGTGCGGTGCAATGCCGCCAGTCTTTCCAGTATCTGTGCACCGGCCGGCAGTAAATGGATTTCTACCTGACGATTGTCGTTCTGGCTGCGCTGGCGGCGGATCAGCGCGCTGTTTTCGCAGCGGGTGAGCAGCGCTACTACACCGTGATGCTGCATCTGCAGGCGTTCTGCAAGTTCGCCAACGCTGGCCCAGTCGCGCCCCGGAAAACCGCGCAGATGCAGCAACAACTGGTACTGCAACGGCGTCAGTCCTTCCTCGCGCACGGCTTGTTCGCTGAAATGCAGAAAGCGCCGCAACTGATAGCGGAAATCGGAGAGTGCTTCATAGTGCTGCTTTTGCAGCAATGGAGGATCGGTGTTGTTCATGTCCGGTGCAATGTGTTTGATTCTTAAAAATTTCCGAAATTGTATCATGGTGTGATATATTTGCGCCGCACTAAAATGGTGCGTTTTATTCATGTCCTGGTACACGAGCCCGTGGGGCGCATGTCGATGGCAGTTCATCAGCGGGGATTTGTCAGTGAATGCTGTTTGGCCGTGGTTGCGTCGCTTTGTGCCGGCTCCGCAACGTCTTGGCCGTCGCGAATGGCTGTATGCCTGTATCGGCGTCTGGCTGGGCATTGTTGGCACCGAATGGGCTGCCCGGACGCTGCTGGGTGTGTCGGCGCCGTGGTTTATTGCACCCATGGGTGCATCGGCGGTGTTGCTGTTTGCGGTGCCGGCCAGCCCGCTGGCCCAGCCCTGGCCGATAGTGGGCGGGAACATGCTGGCGGCGCTGATCGGGGTTCTGGTTGCCCAATGGCTGGGGCATAGCGGCCTGGCGGCAGCTGTTGCACTGGCGCTGACGATCGGTTTCATGGTCAAGCTGCGCTGTGTGCATCCGCCGGGTGGTGCCGTGGCACTGACTGCCGTGCTTGGCGGTGATGCAGTAGCCCGGCTGGGCCTGGAATTTGTGCTGGCGCCGGTGGCGCTTGATTCTGTGTTGCTGGTGCTGATCGGCCTGGTTTTCAATACTGCGTTGCGGCGGCGATATCCCCATCGTCAGCCCGAGCAGCTCAGCCTGCAGCATACGCATGATCTGACGCCAAACGAGCGGGTGGGTGTGCAGCCGGGGGATCTGGATGCGATTCTGGCTGGGCGCGGCGAGTTGCTGGATATCGATAAGGACGATCTGCGGGAAATTGTGCAGCAGGTTGAGCAACGCGCCTACCAGCGGCGCTTCGGCACGATTCGCTGTGCCGACATCATGTCGCGCGATATCTACGAGGTCACACCTCACACGCCGATGGGTGAGGTGTGGCAGCTGCTGCAGCAACACCACATCAAGGCCGTGCCGGTGGTGAGGGGCGATGGCGTGTTGCTGGGGATCGTCTCGCTGCATGATTGTGTTGCCAGCCATGCGGCAGGGCCGGGCGGCACGCCGCAGATAGTGTTTGATTCGCGGCGTGCGGTGGGCGAGATCATGACATCCGAGGTGATTTGTGCGACACCGCAGCAGGGGCTGGCAGAGCTGGTGGCGCTGTTTTCTGATGCAGGCCGCCACCATTTGCCGGTGCTGGATGCGCAGCGGCGGGTGGTGGGCATGCTGACACAATCGGATATGCTGGCCGCCCTGTTCCGCAGCGGGCTGGAGCAGGCGCTGTGATCAGAACATGCCCTGCAGCGATAGCCCCCACACATAGGTATGGTTGGCGTGGTCCGGGGCAAATTGCAGCGAATCGGGTGGCGCGATAAACCAGCCCTGTTTGTCTGCCTTGCGTTCAACACGATCCAGCTGCAGCTTGAGCGCCGTATTCCTGGCGATGTCATAACGCAAGCCCAGCGACCAGGTGCGCTGTTCGCCGGAGACTGCCGCCGTCAGGTAGTTGGCGGTGGCAATGGCGGCAACCGCCGTGGGGCTATCCGGTGTCAGGCGGGTTTCCTCGCTCACGCTGTAATCGCGGATTTCGCCCCATCCCAGGTAGGGCGTGAAGGCACCCAAACGGTATCCGCCCAGCAGGTGTGCCGCTGCAATCGGTTGCCCGCTCATCGATAGACTGGAATAGAACAATACCAGCTCGCCCTGCAGCGTAAGCGGGCCGGATTGATGCTCCAGCGCTGCCGCCACTTCTTTCAGTCGGATCGCGCTTTCATCGTAATCGGCCGCCACATCGTTGCGCCCCTGGCTGTTGGCCACGGTGCGGATCAGCCGGGTGGCCAGTGCAAAGCTGCCTGCATCGTGCAAACCCAGCATCAGCGAGCGGGCAGCCAGGTGCAGGCTGGTGTTGGCATCCTGCAGCGTTGCCGACATGCCGAATGAATCGCGCAGCTGGCGCTGGAACTGCTGCGAATAATAAGTGCGTTGCCCATACGAGGCCTGCAGCTGCAATTGCCAATTGTGCAGCGGGCGCCGGTGAAACAGCTGTATGCCGTCGATTTCGGTGTCCGGCAGATAAGCGTAGGGCTCTTGCGGCGCGCGTATCGGCAGATGTGCATAGTCGGTGTACATCGATTCTTCGTTGAGCAACAGCCCCTGCACTGTTCTGCCCAGTCGTACGCTCCAGTCGTGCAGTGGCTGATATTCGACAAAGGCCAGACGGGTTTTGAAATCATTTTCCCTGGATGAGCCCTGGCGGTAGAGAAACTGGGCACGTGCCGACCATTGCGGCGATATCCTGACTTCCCCCATCAACCCCAGCTTGCTATCGGGCCATAAATCCCAGTGTTGCTGGTCGGCCGGCTGGTCCTGGTCGCCGTATGGGGCATAGAGATACAGCGGCCCGCTCTGGCTGGTGTGTAACGCGCTCAGCGAATAAAAGCCGCTGATATCCCATTGCGGGCCTGACAGCGGCAGATCTGCACGCACTTGTGTCGCCCATGCGGCCAGTGCCAGCAGGCAACATGTCTTGACGGTGTGAAAGCGTGTTCGGGTAGACAACATGGCCGGCAATCCTACGGCAAAACAAAGACGATTTTGTGGCGTCGCTCGTCCACAGCGTCGGCATCAACGTAAACAATGGCTTCCGGTCGCTCTTCAAGCAGCGCCAGCGCGGCTTCGCTTGAGGCGGCCACCTTGGGCACGCTGGCACGGCCCGAAAAAAGCTGCCGTGCCCAGCGCGCCTGCACCTGCGCCAGGCTCAGATTGGCGATGCGCCGATAAAAGCTTTCGCGCAGTGGATCATCGTATGGCAAGTCGAACGGGCGCAGCATCTGATTGCCCACGCCCTGCGCCTGGCCGAGAAAAACGGCGGCCACTTCCTGCTGGCTGAGCTTCTGCAGCGGGCTGGCGGGGTTTACCAGCACCACAATCCGGCCTGCCAGCGCCGATGTGCTGCCCAGCAGCAATGTCAGCACGCAGAGGTGGCTAAGCCGGAGCTTCACGGAGCAGGCCTTTCTGGAAAAATTGACGGGATACGCCGATACGGCCGGAGTTCTGTCTGACATGATCACTGCGCTGTTTTCCGGGCTTGAGGCGAGTAGTGCCATGGGTGCCGGTTCGCTGATCTGCCGGCCGTAGCAACCGGCACAGGGCCGCGTCAGCGCAGGTATTTCATCATCAGTCTGGCAAGTGTGCCGTTGTTTTGCAATGTCTCGATGCCCTGATTCAATCTGCCGTGCAAACCGATGCTGCGTTGCGCCTGCGGGCTGATCAGCAACAGCAGCGCTGTTTCTGTGTTGTCGCCAGGCAGCGGTGCCTCATCCAGCTTCGGATCCTGTAACTGGCTGGCCAGCTGCGGGTCGAGCAGCAAATGCCCGGCAATGACTTCTCGCGCTTCGATGAACAGC
>JAUPTR010000367.1 GCA_030917985.1 Pseudomonadota bacterium
GATCTACCCGCAGCAAAGTTACGGCCGGTCATGCCCAGTACCACTACGGTGCCGCCAGTCATGTATTCGCAGCCATGGTCTCCCACGCCTTCCACCACGGTGGTTGCACCGGAGTTACGCACCGCGAAACGTTCACCGGCAACGCCGGCGAAGAAGGCTTCACCTTCGGTGGCACCGTACAAAACGGTGTTGCCGATAATGATGTTGCGCTCTGTCTCGCCACGGAAACCCTGGCTCGGACGTACGATGATGCGGCCGCCCGACAGGCCTTTACCGACGTAATCGTTACCTTCGCCTACCAGTTCCAGCGTTACACCGCGTGCAGCCAGTGCGCCGAAGCTCTGACCGGCGGTGCCGTTCAGGGTCACGTGGATGGTGTCATCCGGCAGACCTGCATGGCCGTAACGCTCGGCAACACGGCCCGAGAGCATGGTGCCGACGGTACGGTTGATGTTGCAAACCGGGGTTTCGATACGGACTTTTTCACCTTTTTCCAGTGCCGGTCTGGCCTGTTCGATCAGCTTGTTGTCCAGCGCCTTCTGCAGGCCATGATCCTGAGTTTCGGTGTGCATTACCGGCGCACTTGCCGCCACTTCCGGACGATGGAAGATGCGGCTGTAATCCAGACCCTGGGCTTTCCAGTGTGCGATACCTTTTTTCATGTCCAGCAGGTCGGCACGGCCAATCAGGTCGTCAAACTTGCGAATACCCAGTTGTGCCATCAGTTCGCGTACTTCTTCAGCAACAAAGAAGAAGTAGTTGACTACGTGTTCCGGCTGACCGGTGAATTTGCGGCGCAGTTCCGGATCCTGGGTGGCAACACCAACCGGGCAGGTGTTGAGATGGCATTTACGCATCATGATGCAGCCTTCGACCACCAGCGGTGCGGTGGCGAAACCCATTTCGTCTGCGCCCAGCAGGGCGCCGATCACCACGTCACGACCGGTCTTCATCTGGCCGTCAACCTGAACCCGCACGCGACCGCGCAGGCCATTCAGTACCAGAGTCTGCTGGGTTTCAGCCAGACCCAGTTCCCATGGCGAACCGGCGTATTTGATCGAGGACAGCGGGCTGGCGCCAGTACCACCATCGTGACCAGCGATCACGATATGGTCGGCCTTGGCCTTGGATACACCGGCAGCAACCGTGCCGACGCCGACTTCCGATACCAGTTTGACGCTGATCGAGGCTTTCGGATTGGCGTTTTTCAGATCGTGAATCAGCTGTGCCAAGTCTTCGATTGAGTAAATGTCGTGGTGCGGCGGTGGCGAAATCAGGCCCACACCCGGAACCGAGTGACGCAGGAAGCCGATGTATTCGGAAACCTTGTGGCCTGGCAGCTGACCACCTTCGCCCGGTTTTGCACCTTGTGCCATCTTGATCTGGATCTGGTCGGCGTTAACCAGGTATTCGACGGTCACACCAAAGCGGCCGGATGCCACCTGTTTGATCGCCGAACGCAGGCTGTCACCCGGCAATAGCTGGATGTCACGTTCGATACGGCTCTTGCCGACCACGTCCGACAGCATTTCGCCGCCCTTCAGTGGTTTGAAGCGGGCCGGATCTTCACCGCCTTCACCGGTATTCGACTTGCCGCCGATACGGTTCATCGCAATTGCCAGCGTGCTGTGTGCTTCAGTCGAGATCGAGCCGAGCGACATCGCGCCAGTCGCAAAACGCTTGACGATTTCCTTGGCTGATTCAACTTCTTCCAGCGGCACTGCCGGGCCTGCCGGTTTGAATTCGAACAGGCCGCGCAGGGTCATGTGACGCTGCGACTGATCGTTGATGATCTTGGCGTATTCTTTGTAAGTGTTACCGTTGTTGGAGCGGGTTGCGTGTTGCAGCTTGGCAATCGAATCCGGCGTCCACATGTGTTCTTCACCACGCACGCGGTAGGCATATTCGCCGCCGGCATCCAGCATGTCTGCCAGAACCGGATCATCGCCGAATGCAGCCTTGTGTACGCGAATCGCTTCTTCCATTACTTCGAATATGCCGATGCCTTCGACCTGAGTCGAGGTGCCGGTGAAGTATTTGTCGACCATGGCTTTTTGCAGGCCGATGGCTTCGAAAATCTGTGCGCCGGTATACGACATATAGGTCGAGATACCCATCTTCGACATCACTTTCATCAGGCCTTTACCAATTGCCTTGACGAAGTGTTTGACGGCTTTGTCACCTTTTTCTGCATCACCACCACTTAACTGTTGCAGGGTTTCCAGCGCCAGGTATGGGTGAACTGCTTCAGCGCCGTAGCCGGCCAGCAGGGCAAAGTGATGGGTTTCGCGTGCCGCACCGGTTTCAACCACCAGGCCAACACGGGTACGCAGGCCCTTGGTAACAAGGTGCTGATGAATGCCGGAAGTGGCCAGCAGGGCAGGGATGGCGACATTGTCGCGATCCATCTTGCGATCGGATACGATCAGGATGCTGCAACCGTTCAGTACGGCATCTTCCGCTTCGGCGCACAGCGAAGCCAGCCGTGCTTCCACGCCTTCCTTGCCCCAGGCCACCGGGAAGCAGATGTCCAGTTCAGCCGACTGGAACTTGTCGCCGGTGTAGGCTGCGATATTGCGCAGCTTGTTCATGTCGGCGTAAGTCAGGACCGGCTGGGTCACTTCCAGGCGATACGGAGGGTTGATTTCATTGATGCCCAGCAGATTAGGCTTGGGACCAATAAACGACACCAGCGACATCACCAGTTGTTCGCGGATCGGATCGATCGGCGGATTGGTAACCTGTGCGAACAACTGACGGAAGTAGTTGAACAGCGATTTGTTCTTGCTCGACAGCACGGCCATCGGTGAGTCGTTACCCATCGAGCCGGTGGCTTCTTCACCCGATTTCGCCATCGGCTCGAGGATGAACTTGATGTCTTCCTGGCTGTAGCCGTAGGCCTGCTGGCGATCCAGCAGTTCGGCGCTACACTCGGGCGCAGCGGCATTAGCCGGTGCTTCCAGATTGTCGAGCTTGATGTTGATGCGTTCCAGCCAATCCTGGTATGGCTTCTGCAGTGCCAGAGTGTCCTTGATCTCCTGGTCGTCGATGATGCGACCCTGATCCATGTCGATCATGAACATCTTGCCCGGTTGCAGACGCCACTTCTTGACGATCTTCTCGTCCGGAATAGGCAATACGCCGGATTCCGAAGCCATCACCACCAGATCATCGTCGGTAACCAGATAACGGGCAGGGCGCAGACCGTTACGGTCCAGTGTGGCACCGATTTGACGGCCATCGGTGAAGGCCACCGCCGCAGGGCCGTCCCACGGCTCCATCATCGCTGCATGGTATTCGTAGAAGGCGCGGCGTTTTTCGTCCATCAGGGTGTGCGATTCCCAGGCTTCCGGGATCAACATCATCATCGCGTGCGCCAGCGAATAACCGCCCATGACCAGCAGTTCCAGCGCGTTGTCGAACGATGCCGAGTCGGATTCACCCGGATAGATCAGCGGCCATACTTTTTCCAGATCTTCACCCAGCAACGGCGAAGTGGTGCCTTTTTCACGGGCACGCATCCAGTTGTAGTTACCGCGCAGGGTGTTGATCTCGCCGTTGTGCGCAATCATGCGGAACGGGTGAGCCAAGTGCCAGGTCGGGAAGGTATTGGTGGAGAAGCGCTGGTGAACCAGTGCCAGTGCGGATACGCAACGCGCGTCTTTCAGATCGACGAAATATTCGCCTACCTGGTCAGCCAGCAGCAGGCCCTTGTAGACGATGGTGCGTGCCGACATCGACGGCGAATAGAATTCGGTGCTGTGTTTCAGGCCGAGTGCCATGATGGCGTTGGCAGCACGGCGGCGGATGATATAAAGCTTGCGTTCGAGGGCGTCCGGCACCATTACGTCGCTGCCGCGACCAATGAATACCTGACGAATAACCGGTTCTTTGGCGCGTACAGTCGGCGACATTGGCATTTCGCGATCCACCGGCACATCACGCCAGCCCAGAACGACCTGACCTTCGGAACGAATGGCGCGTTCGATTTCTTCCTGACAAGCCAGGCGGGAAGCCGACTCCTGTGGCAGAAAGAACATGCCGACGCCATAATCGCCCGCTTGCGGCAGGGTTACATTCTGTTTCGCCATTTCCTCGCGGAAATAGGCATCGGGTATCTGAATCAGGATACCTGCACCGTCACCCATCAACGGGTCAGCGCCAACGGCGCCACGGTGGTCCAGATTTTTCAAAATCTGCAGACCCTGCTCAACGATCGAGTGGCTTTTCTGCCCCTTGATGTGTGCGACAAAACCGACACCACAGGCATCGTGTTCGTTGGCTGGGTCGTAAAGTCCCTGCCCTTCAGGTACAGCCGAATTCATCACGCTCGAATCCTCCAAAAACTTAAAAGGCGTAACTCAAAAAATCCAGTACGCCAAAACCAAGCAGGCGACCAGGTTGCCCCGCCGCCTTCTCTGGTAACCGTAAGTGCCACCAGCTACGGTAATTCGTTAAACATGCCGTCAAACAATATCGCCGGCCCCGGCGCGCCATCAACGCGCGTGGATGCATTTATTCGGCCACCGGGCTGCTTAAGCCTGGTCAGCCTTTTCCACCTGTATTGCGCCCAACTGAATGCCCTGTTTGTCTGGGCTTGCATGTCCGGCTGCCAGCCAAATCGCGCAGAGCTTAATCCCCTCGTGTGCCGATTCGTCCGTTTTGCAGACGCGATCGACATGGCCCAACCCAAACATGCAAAAAGCGCAATATTGTACTGATTAAATGAGAATGTGTCTGGCTTAATAAACAACTTCGCGGAGCATTTGGATGCCTGGTTGCCCGTACAGCGGGAATTTATCCTGCCGGGTTGCTGCTGGATAAGGCTGTACTTAAGTCACCGCGATTGAATGGGATTTGATTGGTGGTCGTCCCATAGGCTGTAACCGCGTATTATCCCCATGGAAACAGGTGTATCGTCAAGATGTTGCACTGCGGTTTTTGTGTGAGTGGTGCAGGGGCTTTGTATTTTTCCGGGTGCCTGGCTTTTGAGTGTGTTGATTGGTTTTGTTGGTATTAAAGGTATAGGTGCGACATTTTGTGTGCAGTGCAATAAAGTTCGTAATTTTTCTGCAAAACAGTATTGACGCATTGTGGCTGGGTGGGTATAGTTCGGCCTCTCTGCAGCGACGAGGTTGCAGCGCGGTTAGCGGGTTGAAGTTAACTGATTGATCTTTAACAAAA
>JAUPTR010000368.1 GCA_030917985.1 Pseudomonadota bacterium
GGCGGCCCATGGAACTGCACCCGGAATGCGACGTCGGCCGACTGGCTGAGCGCGGCGATATTGCCCGGCGACATGCTGTCGCCCAAGCCTGTCTTGCCCTGGCTGGCGTCTTGTGGCAGCCGCCACAGCGGGCCTTCGATGCGTGGAAACAACACAAACAGCAACGCTGCCAGTGGCAGTGCCTGCAGCAGCAGTCGTCCCGCTTGTTTGCCCTGATCGCGCCACGGCAGCGCAGTGCGGCGTTGCAGGCTCATCAAGGCGGCCGTGGTCAGCCATAGTTGCGGCAATAGCCACAGTGCTTCGGGCAGGCTCTGGCTGAAAATGAAATGCACCAGCGCCAGAAAATAATCCAGATACAGCAACAGCGTGGCATCGCGTCGATTGCGGGTTTCCGCCAGCTTGAGTGCGGCGAGTGTAACCACTAGGCTGGAGCCGGCTGTTTGCCCCCATAAGGAACGATAGGTGGCAAAAATACCGATACAGGCCAGTAGCGTTAGCCCTATCAGGTGCCAGCGGCGCAGCGGTGGCAGCCGGCCAATATCCTGTCCGGCGCGCCAGCTCAGCAGTAGCAGTGCTACCAGCCAGGCCCACAGATTGACGTAGGGCGCCAGCGGCACAATTGCCACGGCTGTGGCTGCCGTTAGCCAGTGTGGTGTTGCCAGTTTCATTGCGTGCTTTCCAGTCCGAACAGCGCCAACTGCTGCAGGCAGGCATCGCGATGTGCCTGACCGCGATTCAGTGATAACTGTTGCCCCGGCAGGCGCAGCCCCCAGTCACAGCCGCTGGCATCGGCTAACAGCACCCAGGCGGTGAGTCGTGCCAGTCTGGCTTCGCTGTCGAGGCCGGCGGGTAGCGCATCGAAGTCCAGCCAGACGCGCTGTACGCTGCCGCCGGCATATTGTTTGGTACGCAACACGCCGTCGCGGGCAGCCTGGCGCCAGGCGACGTGTTTTGGCGAATCGCCTGGTACATGAGCGCGTAAGGCAAAAAAATCATCATCGCCGCTGCGGTATTGGCCTGCGCTTGCAAGTTGATCCGGGTTATCCGGCAGCGCGGGGGGATTGGCTTCTGGCTGTGGATAGACGAGGCAGGCCCAGTCCAGATGCAGATACGACCAGGCGCGGAACAGCCCCAGCGGCTGCCGGTTGGCCAGCGTTGCCCGGCCCGGACGCAGCCAGCCGCGCTGTGTCGCGGGTAGTGGCAGCAATATTTCACTTTGGCCTCCGGCGTTGATCTCGCATTCGCCGAGCAAGGCCTCACCCCAGCTTAGCTCGATACCGTTGCGCGGCAAGGCGTCGGGATTGCTCAGCAATAGCGGAAATTGCGCCGTCTGTCCGGCGAATACCGGCTGGATTGCGCCATAACTGACGCTTAACCCCGATTGGTTACGAAAGCACCAGAACATCGACAATAAACCACACGCGGCCAACCAGAACGCCAACACATAACCGAGGTTGAGCGAATAGTTGAGCGAGCCGATCCAGAGCACCCCCAGCAACACGCCAAAACCAATGCCGGCACGGGTGGGCAGGATATAGACCAGCCGGTGATTGAGAATCAGCGGTGGGTGCTTCGAGCCTTGGCGCCGTGCCGCCCAGTTGGCGAACAGGCGTTGCCCGGCGGCGCGCCATGAAAGGGATAAAGCCATACTCAGGGGATGCTGACTTCGCGCATCAAGGCCTCGGCGTCGCGCTGGCTGGCGGGCAAGTCGCCGCGCAACAGCAGGCGGTGCCCGGCGACAGCGGGAAATACCGCTTGCACATGTTCCGGTTGCACCGCATCACTTTGTTCCAGCAGCGCATAGCTCTGCGCCGCGCGCAGCAATGCCAGGCCGGCGCGTGGCGACAAGCCACTGCTGATCTGCGGGGAATGACGCGAGGCGTTTAACAGCGCCTGCAAGTAGTCGAGTAGCGCGTCGGCAACGTGAACCTGCCGTGCCTGTTGCTGCAGCGCCTGCAGCTGTGGCGGGGGCAGAATTGCCTGCAATTCGCGGATCAGGCTGTGGCGATCGCTACCGCGCAGCAGTGCCCGTTCCGCTGTTGGGTCGGGGTAGCCCAGCGACAGGCGCATCAGGAAGCGATCCAGTTGCGATTCCGGTAGCGGATAGGTGCCAATCTGCCGTTCCGGGTTTTGTGTTGCGATGACAAAAAACGGCTCAGGTAGGGCGTGACACTCGCCATCCTGCGTTAACTGGTGTTCTTCCATCGCCTCCAGCAACGCGCTCTGGGTTTTTGGTGGCGCGCGGTTGATTTCGTCGGCCAGCACCAGTTGCGAAAAAATCGGCCCCGGATGAAATTTGAATTGCTGACTGTCGCGGTCGTAAATCGATACACCAATGATGTCGGCCGGCAACATGTCGGCGGTAAATTGCACGCGCTGGAAATTCAGCCCCAGCGTGGCCGCCAGCACATGTGCCAGCGTCGTTTTGCCGACACCGGGAATGTCTTCCAGCAACAGATGGCCGCCCGCCAGCAGGCAGGTCAGCGCCAGTTTGATCTGCTGCGGTTTGCCAAGAATGATTTTATTGATCTGCTGCAAAGCCAGGTCGGCAGAGTTCATGTAGGTTATTTCATGAACGATATTATGGCGGCCGCAATGGCTCGCCCGGCATGTTCCTGAGTATCGACGGATTCTCTCGGACAAATACCTGTTGTTGGCAGTAAAATCAGGACGTTTGTTTGAGCGGATGGCGGCATGAAGGCTCTCCGGCTAATCTCATAATAAGATTTATATGCACAAAAAAATGCTTAACTGGCTGAAAAAAAAATGGAGGAGGCCGGTGCTTACAGCGTATATCACTCACCCCGACTGTCTGTTGCATGACATGGGGGCACATCATCCCGAATCTCCTGATCGCTTGCGTGCAATTGATGACCAGTTGATTGCCAATGGTGTGATGGACTTTTTGTTGCACGCCGAGGCGCCCTTGGCCGAGCACGACCAATTGGCCCGTGTGCACGCTTCGCGTTATCTGGATTTGCTGGAGCAAAGCAGCCCGGCCCACGGATTACATCACCTCGACCCGGATACGGCGATGACGCCGCATACACTGCAGGCCGCGCGTCGTGCTGCGGGTGGCGTAATCAAGGCTGTTGATTTGGTGATGGCCAAGGATGCGCCCAATGCATTCTGTGCCGTTCGTCCCCCGGGTCACCATGCCGAATCGCGCAAGGCGATGGGTTTTTGTTTTTATAACAATGTGGCAGTCGGTGTGAGTCATGCATTGGCGCGGTATGGGTTGCAGCGAGTTGCCGTAATCGACTTTGATGTGCACCATGGCAATGGTACCGAGGATATTTTCCAGGACAACGGAAAGGTATTGATGGTGTCAATTTTCCAGCACCCTTTTTACCCCTATAGTGGCGATGAGCCCAAGGGCAAGAATATGCTGAATGTACCGCTCAAGGCCGGCACGCGAGGCGATGGCTTCCGGCAGGCGGTGACTGAGCAATGGCTGCCTGCTCTCGATGCTTTTCGGCCGCAAATGATTTTTATCTCAGCGGGCTTCGATGCGCACCTGGAGGACGATATGGGTTCTTTAGGGCTGGATGAGGCTGACTATGCCTGGGTGACGCGGGAATTGGTTGCCATGGCGGATAAGCATGCAGAGGGCCGGATAGTCTCTGTACTGGAGGGTGGGTATGACCTATCCGCCTTGTCGCGCAGTGTAGTTGCACATATTAAGGCTTTGGGCGGTTTGTAGGTTCCTGAGTAGCGCCCCATCCATTCGCGCAGCTGTTTTCCAAAAATCTGAATTTTTCTGCAAAACAGTATTGACGCATTGTGGCTGGGTGGGTATAGTTCGGCCTCTCTGCAGCGACGAGGTTGCAGCGCGGTTAGCGGGTTGAAGTTAACTGATTGATCTTTAACAAAA
>JAUPTR010000369.1 GCA_030917985.1 Pseudomonadota bacterium
ATTTGCGCTCTTGCTCCAGAATGTAGCGCTGGATCAGAGCTTCGGTTTTCGTGCTGAGAACGAGAAAAGTGCAGCCTGAGCGGCGCGTATGTACGCCGCTGCGCAGCGTGAAGTCAAAACTGTTGCGAATCTGCAGTGAGGTGATGATCGTACCAAAGCCTGGCAGATTGAGGCTGCAGTGTTCGTACACCATTCCCGGTTCCAGCGGAATTTCCGGTGTGTAGCCGATGATGCCGATGCCCCCAAGGCTGATGTCCATGATTTCCACTTCCACCGGCATCTGATCCGGCAGCGGGATGGTGCATTTCAGCGTCTGGTTGTACGGTACCGACAGCCGGTAATAATTGCGCCGCTGCAGTTTTAACAGCTTGTCGGGGATCGGCGCGACAAATGCTTCGCGGCCGTCCAGTGTCGTCAGTTGCAGGCCGGGTAAATCAAACTGCACTTTCACCTTGTCGTGCACGGTAACACACAGTACCTGTCCGCTCGATTGCAGCGCCAGATTGGCGCTCTGGCTTGGACTCAGATCCAGGTAGATGCGATTGGTGCCGGTGTCTACGTCGAGCAGGGCGGTTGTAGCGAAATCATTATTGCTGGTGTAGTAGGCGGAAATTGCCGCATGTTTTTTTGCCAGCGCCTTGAGCAGGAAAACGATCTCATTGTTCGAGCGCAGCAGGTACTGGCTGTCTTGCGGCAGTGGCTTGACTTCGCTGGTGGGCGTGAATTGATCGGATTTCTTCATGGCTACTTAACCTGCGCTACTCGTCAACATCTGAAGCTGTTCATTCGTTTGCCCGCTGCTGCTGTCGGCGATCAGTTTTTGTAACTGATCGATACGTGCGCGTTCCAGGGCGCTGTTTTCGCCTTTATTGGTGCTGCGGCGCAAATCATTTTCCGGGAATACCGTTAATGTCACAGGCACGTCGTTGCTGTAGAAATTGACGCACAGATGTGCCCGCTCGCTGCGTGCCGGCAGATGGCGGTACTGGACGTGTCGATCAAGCAGAAATAACTCCACTTCTTTGGGATTATCGCTGTAGATGTGCAGGTTGATGTCGGAATAGCTGCCTGCACTGCCGTTCAGAACCGAACCAACCAGATAGGGCGAAAGTCGCTCGAACTGCCGCATAACCTGCAGAGCCTCGCGTCGCAGTGTGTTCAGCAGTTGCGGGTGGGCATCGCGGAAATACAGTTCACGGTAGCTTTTCAGCGCCAGTTCTACTTCACTATTGGTCGGCAGGTTCTGGGTGTCATCACACCCCGCCTGATGCGCGGCCTTGCGCTTTGCAAGGGCAAAATCCTCTATGCCATCCACTGCGATCAATCTGGCGGCGATATGGGCAATGTTTTCGCGCATTGCATTGTTCTTGCCGGTTTTGTCTTTAGCCTTGGGCATGTTTGCTGGCTGCCTGTATCGTTTTTATTGTAAGGGCCACCCGCCGGTGGCGCTCATGCTGGCAGCCAGTCGGACTTGAGACTGATCTGCTGCGCCAGTGGGAGAAACAGTCCATATTTACCCGTTTTCTCGTTGCATAGCCCCGCTATGCGCCTCAAAAGCAGGCAAATCTGGCTTCGTTTTCCTACTCGGCTCGCTACGATCGCTCAAGTCAGACAGGCTGCTAGAACAACATGTCTTTGACTTCGTCCTGTACCTGCCCGTTGTTCTGGCTGCCCTGTTCCAGCCGCAGTTCGGGGTTGGTCTGGGTATATTCCTGATAATAGTATTCATTGGTCATGCCGTTGCCAGAATCGTGTGATTGCACCACTACACCTTCGGGTACGGTTGGCTGATATTCCGGCACGTTTTTTAGTGCCTTGCCCATATAGCTGATCCATATGGGCAGTGCAGCCTGACCTCCGGTTTCAGAACCGCCGAGCGACCTGGGTTGATCGTAGCCCATCCAAGCCACCGCTACCACTGTGCGCTGAAAGCCGGCAAACCATGCGTCGAACTGGTCGTTGGTGGTGCCGGTTTTACCTGCCAGATCATGGCGGCCGAGTATTGCTGCTTTTGCCGCCGTGCCGCGGCGCACCACATCCCCCATGATTGAGGTCATGATGAACGCGTTGCGTGGATCGATGACTTGCTGTGCGTTTTTGCCGACCATTTCCGGTTCGGTTCGTGCCAGGATCTGGCCTTTGCCATCTTCAATGCGGTCGATGAAATATGGTGTTACGCGAAAACCGCCATTGGCAAAAATCGAGTAGCCGCCGGCAATCTGTAAAGGTGTGACGGAGCCTGCGCCAAGCGCCATGGTCAGGTAGGGAGGGTGACTTTTGGGATCGAAGCCAAAGCGGGTGACATATTCCTGCGCATATTGAGGGGTGATCGCCATCAAGATGCGGATCGATACCAGGTTTTTTGATTTTGTCAGCGCATTACGCATCGAAATTGGCCCGGAGTAAGAGCCGTCGAAGTTTTTAGGTTCCCAGTTCTGCCCACCAATCGTTGCCGGGTCTATGGCCAGAGGCGCATCGTTGATGACCGTAGACGGCGTAATGCCTTTTTCAAGGCCGGCAGAATAGATGAACGGTTTGAAGCTGGAGCCGGGCTGGCGCCACGCCTGGGTCACGTGGTTGAAATTGTTGTGGTTGAAATCGAAACCACCAATCAGTGATTTAAGTGCGCCACTATCCGGGTCGATTGAGACAAATGCGGCTTCCGCTGCAGGAATCTGGGCGATACTCCAGCCCCCATCGGAATTTTTCTGCGCCCGGATTACAGCGCCACGGCGGATACGGTTCTGCGGGTTTGTCTTGTTGCTCAGGCTGCGAGCGGCAAAACGCAGGCCATTGCCACTGATAGTGATCGTTTCGCCTCCCTTTATGTGCGCCTGGACTTTTTGTGAGCTGGCGGATAACACCAGTGCGGGTAGCAGATCACCTGCATCGCTGTATTTTTGCAACTCGTCTTCATAGGTGTCTTCATTGCTTTCACCCGTTAACTCAACGAAGCCTTCCGGGCCGCGATAGCCATGTCGACGGTCGTAATCAAGCATGCCTTTACGCACTGCCTCGTAGGCGGCTGCCTGGTGCTGGCTGTCGAGGGTGGTGTAAACGCGGAAGCCTTTTGTATAGGCTTCTTCCCGGTATTTGTCGTACATGTACTGACGCACCATTTCTGCAACATAGAGTGCTTGTGCGTTAAATCCCTGCTGGTTGCGTTGGACCTTCATGTGCTCCCGCTGTGCCAACTGTAGTTGCTGATCGTCGATGAATTTGAGCTCGCGCATGCGGCGTAGTACATATTGCTGGCGTAATTGGGCGCGGCGAGGATTGGCTACAGGATTATATGAAGAGGGGGCTTTGGGCAGGCCGGCAAGCATTGCCATTTCGGCAACAGACAAGTCGTCCAGTCGCTTTCCGTAATAAATTTGGGCTGCGGATGCGAAGCCATAAGCACGCTGACCCAGGTAAATCTGATTGATATAAAGCTCAAGAATCTTGTCTTTACTCAAATTGTGTTCGATTTTAAAAGCTAGCAGTGCTTCGTTGAACTTGCGGGTGAATGTTCTCTCGCTGGAAAGAAAGAAATTCTTCGCCACCTGCTGAGTAATGGTGCTGGCTCCCTGGCGGGCCTCGGCGCTCAGTAAATTGGTGAGCGCAGCGCGGGCAACGCCAATGTAGTCAACGCCGCCGTGCTGGTAGAATCGTTCATCTTCAGCCGCCAGAATCGCCTGCTTCATTTGTAATGGAACTTTGTCGATCGGAACAAAGGCGCGTCGTTCCTCGCCAAACTCGCCGATCTGCTGGCCATCCTGGGTAAAGATTCGCAGAGGAATCTTGGGGCGGTAGTCGGTGATTGTGTCGAGAGACGGTAGCCTCGGGTAAGTAACGATTACCAGAATCAGCAGGGCGCCGATAGCGAGCATGGTGAGCGCACTCAAGGCTGCAACAGGGTAGATAAACCAGCGGTTGGTCATGTTTGATGGTTGCCCGGGTGTGAGTTGAACGGCATGTCTACAAGACCGTGGAATTATAGGGTTTAAAGGCGTTACAGCGAAACAGGGCTTGCCTTTACATGGCATTTCCTAGCTGCTACATTTGAAGAGGATTAGCATAAACTTATGCTAAAAACTTATTAAGAAAAGGAAAATTGGTTTGAAAATCCTAGATTTCCTTAAACCAAAAACGCCACCGATGCTGGGGGTCGATATCAGTTCTTCCGCCATCAAGATGGTTGAGTTGAGTTCGACTGGCAAGGCTTATTGTATTGAACGTTATGTGATCGAGCCGTTGCCGAAAGATGCCGTAGTGGATGGCAATATCGCCAATCTGGAGGCGGTAGGCGATGCGCTGAAGCGGGCATGGCGCCTGATGGGGCCCAGGATTCGCAATGTGGCGCTGGCCTTGCCGGCAGCAGCGGTGATTACCAAGAAAATAACTATTGCTGCTGACCTGAGTGAAAATGAAATGGAAACTCAGGTCGAGGCAGAGGCAAATCAGTACATTCCCTTTGCCCTGGATGAAGTTAATCTGGATTTTCAGGTGCTGGGGCCGTCTCCCGCCACGCCTGAGGAGATGGAGGTGCTTGTCGCCGCCTCGCGCAAGGAAAAAGTTGAGGATCGTGTTGCCGCTGCTGAATCTGCCGGCCTCAAGGCCGTGGTAATGGATGTTGAATCTTTTGCAACTCTGACTTCTTATGAATTGATTCAGAAGCAGCTGCCCGGCGAAGGTGCCAACCAGATTGTGGCGATTGTTGATATCGGTGCAACGATGATGCACATCAATGTGTTGCGCAACGGCCAGCAGGTTTATTTCCGCGAGCAGGCATTTGGCGGCAATCAATTGACTCAAGATATTCAGCGCCGATACAACCTCTCGGCTGAAGAGGCAGAAGCCGCTAAACGTAGTGGTGGCCTGCCGGAAAACTATGAGCCTGAAGTCTTGCAGCCATTTATGGACGGCTTGGCTCTGGAAGTGTCACGCGCGCTGCAGTTTTTCTATACTTCGACGCAGTTCAACAAAGTTGACCATATCTTGCTGGCGGGTGGTTGTGGCAGTATTAACGGCCTGGATGAGGTGGTTGCCAATCGTACGCAGGTTGGTACGATGATCGCCAATCCTTTTCTCAATATGACCCAATCCAATCGGATCAAGCCGCGCCAGTTGCTGATGGATGCGCCTTCGTTGCTGATTGCCTGTGGCTTGGCAATGCGGAGGTTTGACGCATGATCCGTATCAATTTATTACCGCATCGCGAGCAGAAGCGCAAAGCTCAGCAAATTCGCTTCTATGTGGTGGCGGGTGCGTCGGCTGCGTTAGGTGTTTTCATTGTTGTTGCCGGCTACAGTATTCTTGAACAACGTATTTCGACTCAGGATGGCCGCAATACTTTCTTGCAGGCGGAAATCGATAACCTCGACAAGCAGATCAGTGAAATCGAGGTGTTACGCACCAAGCGGAAAGATTTGCTGGATCGCAAACAAGTGGTTGAGCGATTGCAGGCTAATCGGGGTGAGGTTGTTGTCATGCTGGATCAATTGACCAGGCAGACCCCCGAGGGTGTGTATTTGCGTCTGATTGAGCCTTGTGACGCCAAGAAACCCGATAGCACCTGCAAAGGTAGCGACATGTTCCGGCTGGTCGGCCATTCGTTGTCTAATGCCCGGATTTCTACCTTCATGCGTAGTCTGAACGACTCTCCTGCATTTGAAATGCCCGGTCTTGTTGAAATCAAGGCTGTCAAAGAAGGGGGGCAGCGGCTTAACGAGTTTGTGATGAATGTCAAGTTGA
>JAUPTR010000370.1 GCA_030917985.1 Pseudomonadota bacterium
GCGCCTTTTTTGCAGCCGGCGCCGGGCCGGTGAGCATGATGGTCGGTTCGGTGCCGCACAGCGCCACCGAAACGAAACGTGCACGCGGCGTGAGGCCGAGTTCGTTGCCCTGTTGCTCCGAGCCGATCAGCAGCACTGCCGCGCCATCCACAATGCCGGATGCGTTGCCGGCGTGGTGCACATGGTGGATGCGTTCCACCATCGGGTATTTCATCAGCGCCACCGCATCGAACCCCATCTGCCCCATCATTTCAAACGAGGGGTTGAGCCTGGCCAGGGTTTCCAGCGTAGTGCCGGGTTTGATGAATTCGTCTTCGGCGAGAATCGTCAGGCCGTTCTGATCGCGCACCGGGATGATCGACTTGTTGAAATGGCCGGCAGCACGCGCAGCGGCAGCCTTGGCTTGCGATTCCACGGCAAACTGGTCAACCGTCTGCCGGTCAAAACCTTCAATGGTGGCAATCAGGTCGGCACCCACGCCTTGCGGTACAAAATCGACATCCAGATTGGTATGCGGATCCAGCGCCCACGGGCCGCCGTCCGACGCCATCGGCACGCGCGACATCGATTCGACGCCACCGGCCACCACCAGATGTTCCCAGCCGGAACGCACTTTTTGCGCTGCCAGGTTCACCGCTTCCAGCCCCGAAGCACAGAAGCGGTTAATCTGCACGCCAGCGGCATTCCAGTCCCAGCCGGCTGCCAGTGCGGCAGTCTTGGCAATGTCGGCACCCTGGTCGCCTACCGGGGTAACGCAACCCAGCACCACATCGTCGATGTGTACGGTATTGAAATTATGATTGCGCTCGGTCAGCGCCTGCATCAGGCCGGTGAGCAAGGTAATCGGTTTGACCTCGTGCAGGGCGCCGTCTTTCTTGCCCTTGCCGCGCGGGGTGCGAATGGCATCGTAGATGAATGCCTCGGACATACTGTTCTCCTTAATCCTGCCCGGCTCGCTTGATGTGGCGACCGGGCTCAATCTGTCATGTCAGGGTAATGCTATTTTCTTGTCTGAGTTGTTGTCACTCAATGACATGATAATTCAAAGCGGCTGGTAAAAACCGTCACTCGGCAAACAGATGTTTCTGCACCACGGGCATGCCCTGCAAGGCGCACTGCCATTGCCCTGCGCGCCAGCCTGCAAGCCAATACGGATGTGCCCTGCAAAGCAGGCCTGAATATGCGGGTATTTTTCCGGCAAAGGCGCCGAAAATGCCGGCCCGACCTATAATCGAGCGGCAGTTCATATCAACATCAGGGAGAAAAACAAATGCAACGCAACATCATATTGCTGGCCGCCACGCTGGCAACGGCTCTCGGCGGCACGCCGGCGCTTGCGGCCAAAGACGCAGCCACGCTGGCGCATATCAAGAAAACGCAAACCATCAAGATCGGTTTTCGTGAAGCGGCTCCACCGTTTTCGTTTACCGGCGCCGACGGCAAACAGGCTGGCTACAGCGTGGAACTGTGCCAGCGGGTGGCAGAGGCGATTCGTGGCGAGCTGAAACTGCCGCTACTGAAAGTGGAATGGAAACCGGTCACCAGCAGCAACCGGTTTGAGGCACTGAAAAAACGCGACATCGATCTGGAATGTGCGACATCGACCAAGACGCTGAGCCGCATGAAAGATGTGTCCTTCAGCCTGACCACCTTCATCGATGGCGCCTCGCTGCTGACCAAGGCGGGTTCCAACTACAGCACCAATGGCGATCTGAATGGCCGCAGCATCGGCGTGTTGCCCGGCACCACCACCGAAAAGGCGGTGAAACAGGTAATCAACCAGAACCAGCTGAATACCAAGGTGGTGGAAGTAAAAAACCACGAAGATGGTTTCAGCCTGCTGCGCACCGGCCAGATCGACGCCTATGCGGCCGATCGCACCGTGCTGATCGCCAGCGCGCTGAGCGACCGCAACGGCACCGCCTTTGCCCTGGCGGACGTGGTGTTCTCCTACGAGCCGATGGCACTGGTGTCGCGCTATGGCGATACGGAATTCCAGCTGGCGGTGGATATGGCCCTGGCCCGAATGTATCGCAGCGGCGAAGTGACAGAAGTCTACCGCCGCTGGCTGGGTGGGCTGGGCGAACCGACACCGCTGCTGAAAGCGATGTACGCGCTGCAGAGTTTGCCTGAGTAACACATTTAAGATAAACGAGGGGGCAAGCGCCCCCTCGTTTTGTCTCAATTAACGCTGTCAATTCGCTCAGCGCCGCATGTTCAGATCAGACGAACCAATCAGCAGATAAAAAGCCTGCCTTCCGGCCTCGGCACGTCCATAACCAACATAGACAGGGCCCAACAAGGTATCAGCCCCCAGATACAGCGTTCCGGAATATTTCATGTCGGAAGCACTGCGCGCCTGGCCGGGCAACCATGTGGCCCCGGACTCAGCCATGATGCCGCCATACACCCCGTTGGTGTAGGGCGAGTTCCAGCGGCGTGCGTAGCCCAAGCGACCATAGGCATACGAATCACCAGCCAGTTCGTCCTGATGGTAGCCGGTCAGGTTGAACAGCCCGCCCAGACGAAAATACTCGTAATACGGTGCATTCGGACTTCTGCCTCCGCGCAAGGCAATGGACATCACATTGCCCTTGACGTTGTAGGCACCCAGCCAGTCAGCAGAGTATTTTTTGTAGTCAACATCGGCATTGAAGCTGCGCAAGCCCCAATACGCCTTGATGTTGCCCACCACGCCGTTGTTGGGAAATTTGGCATTATCCACTTTGTCGAAGGCCAGTTTGGCCTGCCAGCCACTGACATTTTCATCCAGCTCCGGCAGGCGCGGGTCACCCACTTGCCGGCGATAAGCTGCCTGCGACCAGACAGGCCCGGTGCGAACCTCGCCCCACGAACCCAGCGAATACCCGAGACTCACACCGGCTGAACGACGCGTATATTGATACTCGGCAACCAGGGAATCACTACCGGGCAGATACACATCATCGCTGGTGCGGGTATAGGCATAATAGGGCGCAACAAACCAGGGGCTGTTGTAATCAAGTGGTTGATACCACTCGGTGGCCAGATAAGGATTGCTCCCCAGATCGGCGTGGATTTTCCAGATTGCCCCCCAGTGATTCGCCCAGTATTTGTAATAAGACGCACTCAGATCAAAATCTGTCGCTGCACCAACCTCACTCTGTACCCGCAGGCCCAGATGGATTTCATCC
>JAUPTR010000371.1 GCA_030917985.1 Pseudomonadota bacterium
TGTAACCTGTGTCTGGATAGCAATCGCGACCCTTCGGTGTTATGTGTGGTGGAAATGCCTGCCGATTTGCTGATGGTCGAGCAAGCCATGTGTTTTTCCGGTATGTATTTTGTGCTGATGGGGCGCTTGAGTCCGCTGGATGGTATTGGTCCGCGTGAAATCAATTTTGAGCGACTGTTGCAGCGGGTTGCGGATGGCGCAGTGCGAGAGGTGATCCTCTCTACCAACTATACGGTAGAGGGCGAGGCGACCGCGCATTACATTGCCGAGTTGCTGAAATCCCGAGGTTTGAAAGTGAGCCGTATCGCGCGTGGCTTGCCGGTGGGAGGAGAATTGGAGCACGTTGATCCGGGAACGCTTGCGCAGGCCTTGCTTGAACGCAAGGCGCTGTAACCATGAAGTGATCGCGTTACAGGAAGGTATTGGGTTGTTCTTCGTCTTGCAGGGCCTTGCAGTCCATCACGCGCAGATCGTTATCCTTGGCAAACGCCATCAAAAAGGCAAACACTCCCGGATCGATTTGTTCCAGATGTTTGTCGATGGCCACGCAACTGATGTTGTTTAATGCCAAGGGGCGCACATAAGCGTGATAGGACATCTTCCTGTCATGCCCGAAGGTGGAGAGGATGCCCGATAGACGTTCAGCCCAGTCGCTGGGCCTGAAGGTCCTGCCGCTGGACGTGACGCCCTGAATGATGATTTCGTATGGATTGCAGATCATGGTCCGGCCGATCAATAGTTGCGCAACAGTATATAGCACCCTCACTATAGTTTCTTTTCGGGCTTACCCTGATGCCAATCGTTCTGGCGGAACGCGAGATAAACTAGGTGGCTGTTTTGCTTGCGAAGCGGTTATAATTGCGTTAAATAGTACGATTCCCGAAAAATTGATACGGCGGTTTGTTACCGCCGTGTTTGTTTCCGGCAGCGCCCGTTCTGAACGGGGCTCGGACAGCTAAACCAGAGGGGCCGCCCGGTAAATGGAGGCGGACAGACACATCATGTCAATCAAGCATTATCTCCAATTCAAAGATTTCAGCCGTGAAGAGTACGACCACCTGTTTCAGCGTTCGATTTTTATAAAGCAGCAGTTCAAAACCTATCAGCCCTATCAGCCGCTGAAGGATCGCACGCTCGCAATGGTGTTCGAAAAAAATTCGACCCGCACCCGTGTCTCTTTTGAAGCCGGCATGTATCAAATGGGCGGGATCGCCATCAACCTCACCACTGGTGACACCCAACTTGGCCGTGGTGAGCCGATTGATGATGTGGCGCGCGTGATTTCGCGTATGGTCGATGTGGTGATGATCCGTACTTTTGATCACCAGATCATTGAGCGTTTTGCCGAATATTCGCGGGTGCCGGTGATTAACGGCCTGACCGATGAACATCACCCATGCCAGATCATGGCTGATGTGTTCACCTTTATTGAGCATCGCGGCCCGATTGACGGCAAAGTAGTGGCCTGGATCGGCGATGGCAACAATGTGGCGCGTTCCTGGCTGCAGGCCGCCAGGGTATTCGGCTTCAAGTTGCATGTATCGACGCCTCCTGGCTTCGAATTGCAAGCGGGTGATGATGGCGGTGAGCATCTGAAAGTATTTGCTGACCCGATGGAGGCCGCGCGTGGTGCCGATCTGGTGACAACCGACGTCTGGACCAGCATGGGCTGGGAGGATGAAACCGAGGATCGCAAACAGAAGTTTGCGGATTGGCAGGTTGATGTAGAAATGATGCAGATTGCTGCCAGCAATGCCTTGTTCATGCACTGTTTGCCGGCACATCGTGGCGAAGAGGTCACCGCCGATGTGATTGATGGTGCCCAGTCCGTGGTGTGGGATGAAGCCGAGAACCGTCTGCACACGCAAAAAGCCCTGCTGGAATATCTGTTGCTGGGCAAGATTTGATTTTGATCTGGCGCTTGCCACTGTTGCAGCAAGCGCCCTTGTTTTCCGTAGTCGCTGAATGAGCAGGAATTTTATGTCTGATATCAACAAGGTTGTACTCGCCTATTCGGGCGGTCTGGATACCTCGGTCATCCTCAAGTGGTTGCAGGATACCTACAAGTGCGAAGTGGTGACCTTCACTGCTGACCTGGGCCAAGGGGAAGAGCTGGAGCCGGCACGCCAGAAAGCGCTACAGTTCGGCATCAAACCGGAAAACATCTTTATTGACGATCTACGCGAAGAATTCGTGCGTGATTTCGTTTTTCCGATGTTCCGCGCCAATACCGTTTACGAAGGTGAGTACCTGCTGGGTACGTCGATTGCACGACCGCTGATCGCCAAGCGCCAGATCGAGATCGCCCGTCAGACCGGTGCCAATGCCGTGTCGCACGGTGCCACTGGCAAGGGTAATGACCAGGTACGTTTTGAGCTGGGTTATTACGCTCTTATGCCGGGAGTCAAAGTCATTGCCCCGTGGCGCGAGTGGGATCTTCTGTCGCGCGAGAAATTG
Organism: Pseudomonadota bacterium; assembly: GCA_030917985.1. GTDB lineage: Bacteria > Pseudomonadota > Gammaproteobacteria > Burkholderiales > SCOH01 > CALMFQ01. Next base: position 2,458 of record JAUPTR010000371.1, read on the forward strand.
CTGAACTACGCAGAAACACATGGCATCCCGATCGATATGAAGCATAAGCAGGGCGGCTCGCCGTACTCGATGGATGCCAATCTGCTGCACATTTCCTACGAAGGTCGCCATCTGGAAGATCCGAAGGCCGAGGCCGAAGAAAGCATGTGGCGCTGGACCGTGAGCCCGGAGGCTGCGCCGGACGCTCCGGAATATCTGGATCTGGAATTCGAGCATGGTGATCTGGTTGCCATCAATGGCACGCGCATGAAGCCGCATGAGTTGTTGGCACAGCTGAACCAGATCGGTGGCAAGCATGGGGTTGGTCGCCTGGATCTGGTCGAAAACCGCTATGTCGGCATGAAGTCGCGTGGCTGTTATGAAACTCCGGGCGGCAGCATTCTGCTGAAAGCCCATCGCGGTATCGAGTCGATCACCCTTGATCGTGAAGTGGCGCACCTGAAGGATGATCTGATGGCGCGTTATGCTGGCCTGATCTACACCGGCTACTGGTGGGCGCCGGAGCGTGAAGCACTGCAGGTGCTGATCGACCACACCCAGCAGCGTGTGAATGGCTGGGTGCGTGTCAAACTGTACAAAGGCGGTGTATCGGTTGTTAGCCGTGATTCGAAAGATTCGCTGTTCGATTCGACGATTGCAACCTTCGAAGATGACGGCGGCGCATACAATCAGGCTGACGCAGCGGGCTTCATCAAGCTGAACGCACTGCGTATGCGTATTGCCAGTCGCTTGCGTAAATAAATAAGAGAAGCGCTGATTGATTGGCTGAGTCTGACAAAAGCGGCCTTTGGCCGCTTTTGTTTTCTGTCGGCGCCTTCGCCTGATACATGAAACACCTGATAAATTTGCTGTATGGCGGTAGGCGGATCTGGTAATATCGGCCGACAATCCAAACGAACGTTTGAATGATTGCGCGTATCGTTAACTTTCAATTTGTGATTAGGGGCTGATGGTGAATGAAGAGTTCATATCCCAGTTGTCTTTACAGATTGGATTGACTGCCCTGATCGCATACATGGGCTGGATCGTTTACGATTTGGCCAAAGAGTCAAAGGCAGGGCGCTTTGGTACGTTTGTGATGTTTGGTGCACTTGGTCTGGGTGTGTTTGGTTTTATGATCAAAGGCATACTTAACCATTTGCTTTCACCTTGATAGATTTTTGGAGTATTACCGTGTCGCAGTTTGATAACGTCAGTGTCATCAAGAAAGCCAACATCTATTTTGATGGCAAATGCGTCAGCCACACCGTAGTGTTCGTGGATGGCACCAAGAAAACCATCGGCGTGATTTTCCCTTCCAGCCTGACTTTCAACACGGGTGCACCGGAGGTGATGGAACTGAATGCCGGTAAATGCCGCATCCGTCTGGCGGGCCAGAGCGAATGGCAGGAATTTCAGGGTGGTCAGTCTTTCAATGTGCCGGGCAACTCGTCCTTTGACATTGAAACGCTGGAAACCTTGGATTATGTCTGCCATTTCGGCTAAGGTGAAAGTGTAATCCTGTTGTTGCTCTGAGTGCTGTAAGAAAGGATCTTTGCAGTACTGTTGTACTCTCCTCTATTTCTCCTCGTTTATCAGCCTGGTTCCGTTCGCGGCGGGCTGATTTTTTTGTCCCGTGATATTTCTAGAGTAGTTTGCCTATTTGTCAGTCACGTGATTGGCGTCGTTTCAGCTAGAATATCGCCTGTTCCGTTGTGTCTTGAGATTACAAATGCCATCGTTTGATATTGTTTCTGAAGTAAATGAAGTTGAAATTCGCAATGCCGTCGAACAAACCAATAAAGAGGTCAGCACCCGCTTTGACTTCAAGGGGACGGATGCCCGGATTGAGCAGGCTGGCAAGGTGCTGACTGTTTTTGCCGACAACGATTTCCAGTTGGAGCAGGTAAAAGAAATCCTTGTCAATAAAATGGCTAAACGTGGCGTTGATATCCGCTGCCTGGATGAAGAGAAGCTGGAGAAGGTGAGTGGCAACAAGGTCAAGCAGCTGGTGACGGTGAAAACTGGCATTGAAACTGAGTTGGCGAAGAAAATTGTCCGCATTATCAAGGACTCCAAGCTCAAGGTTCAGGCCAGTATTCAGGGGGATGAGGTGCGTGTCTCCGGTGCCAAGCGCGATTTGTTACAGGAGGCGATTGCGCTGGTGCGTAAATCAATTGATGAATTCCCGCTGCAGTTTCAGAACTTTCGTGACTGAACGTCTGCCGTAACGACGGCGGCTTGATGTAAAAGAATAAATGCCGTTCTCCCATGTGGGAAAGCGGCATTTGCTTGTGTGGATGAAGGTTAAACCTGAGGGTGTGCTCTCTCCTGGTTGTGGGTCAGGCGATTTAGCGCCGAGAAATAAGCTTTTGCTGATGCGGCGATAATATCCGTATCTGCACCTTGTCCGTTGACTACCCGGCCTGCTTTTGACAGGCGAACAGTGACTTCTCCCTGGCTGTCTGTTCCGCTGGTAATTGCATTTACCGAATACAGCTGCAGTTCTGCCTCGCTTTTCACCAGCACTTCAATGGCTTTGAAAGTCGCATCAACGGGGCCCGAACCATTGCTGCTACTGCGTTTTTCTTCACCATGAGCGGAGAAGACAATTTCGGCTACCGGTTGCTCGCCGGTTTCAGTGTGGGTGGAAAGCGAGATTAATTTGTAGGTTTCCGCTTCCTCGGTGCTTTGCCCATCACCTACAAGCGCCAGCAGGTCTTCATCAAAGATTTCCGACTTCTTGTCGGCCAGTTCCTTGAATCTGGCAAACGCAGCATTAAGCGCCTCTTCTGTTGCGGGTTCGATGCCCAGCTCTTTAAGGCGAGTGCGGAAAGCATTGCGGCCGGAAAGTTTGCCCAGCGTGAGTTTGTTCGCACTCCAGCCCACATCTTCTGCGCGCATGATTTCGTAGGTTTCGCGGTGTTTCAGTACGCCGTCCTGATGGATGCCGGATTCGTGAGCAAAGGCATTGGCACCAACGATTGCCTTGTTCGGCTGAACCGGGTAACCGGTAATTTGCGATACCAGTTTGGATGCCGGAACGATTTGAGGTGTATCAACCCGGGTGTGGACGTTAAAGATGTCCTGGCGGGTGCGCACCGCCATGACCACTTCTTCCAGGCTGGCATTGCCCGCACGCTCGCCAAGGCCGTTGATTGTGCACTCAACCTGGCGTGCCCCCCCCCGTACTGCTGCCAACGAGTTGGCCACAGCCATTCCCAGGTCGTTATGGCAGTGTGCGGACCAGATCACCTTGTCCGAGTTGGGAACACGGCTGATCAGTTCGCGGAAAAACTGCTCGGTTGCAAACGGAACGGCATAACCAACGGTGTCGGGCACGTTGATTGTGGTGGCACCGGCCTGGATAACTGCGTCAAATACACTGACCAGGAAATCCATTTCCGAGCGCAAAGCGTCTTCTGCAGAAAACTCCACATCATCGGTATATTCACGGGCAATCTTCACCGCCTTGACGGCTGCCTCTATCACTTGATCCGGCTGCATGCGCAGCTTTTTTTCCATGTGAATAGGGCTGGTGGCGATAAATGTATGGATGCGACCTTTGGCTGCCGGCCTGATGGCTTCACCGGCGCGACGTACGTCGTTTTCGTTTGCCCGGGATAGCGAGCAAACCGTGGAGTTCTTGATTACCTCGGCGATGGCCTTGATTGCTTCAAAGTCGCCTGGGCTGGCGGCTGCAAAGCCGGCTTCAATGACGTCAACGCCCAGTTTTTCCAGTTGTTTTGCAATGCGGATTTTCTCGTCCCGTGTCATTGATGCACCAGGACTTTGTTCGCCGTCACGCAAGGTAGTGTCGAAAATGTACAAACGGTCGCTCATCTTGACTTCGCTCCTGAGATTGCCTGCGAGGGGTGGGACGCCCCCTGTCTGGCTTGAATAGTGGTGAATATTGAAATGTTTGCCGCTGGTGCTGGCCAGTTCCGCCAGGCGGTTGATTTGAGCCAACGGAATGCTGCCGCGTTCACGCCACTTGTAGATGGCTGCACGTGAGAGTGGTTCTTGCGGGAATTGCAGGTTATAGGCCTCAGCCAGTTTGGCCGGGCCACCAAAATCATTGATTAGTCGGTCGATATCAAAAGACACAATCCTGCCCCGTAACAAAAGTGATGTTACAGTCTAGAAGTGTTTGGACTATGTGTCAAATATCGGGGGTGTCGATTTAGTATATTGGACTAAATGTCTATTTTTTTGGTGCTGTCCGAGTCGGTTGGCGTCAGCTTCTTGCGGCGGAGCCCTATCAGCCACATCACGTAGCCAGACATGGCATAAGCAACAAAAATACCGAACATTGCCATTGCCGGATTGCTTGAGATCAGGACGATCATCAGGACGATGATGAGCAGTGCGACAAACGGCACACTTTTGCGGGCGTTGAATTCCTTGAAGCTGTAGTAGCGAATGTTGCTGACCATAGTGATGCCGGCGAACAGCGTAAAACCGAGGGTTAGCCATGGCAGGAAGGGGCCGGAGATATTGTTTTCAACGCAAATCCAGACCAGCCCTGCCACTAGTGCTGCTGCTGCCGGGCTGGGCAGGCCCTGAAAATAGCGCTTGTCCTGTACTTCCAGCATCGTGTTGAAGCGGGCCAGTCTGAGTGCGGCGCCCACTGCGTAAATGAATGCAACCATCCAGCCAAGTTTGCCCAGGTCGCGCAGCATCCAGACATAGGAAACCAATGCTGGAGCAACGCCAAACGAAACCATGTCTGACAGGCTGTCATATTCGGCGCCAAAAGCGCTCTGCGTGTGGGTAAGGCGCGCCACCCGGCCATCTAGTCCATCAAGCACCATTGAAATGAAGATTGCCACTGCTGCGTGTTCAAATTTGCCATTCATCGCCTGTACGATGGCATAGAAGCCACCAAACAGCGCTGCAGTAGTGAACAGATTCGGCAGGAGATAGATACTTTGCTGGCGCAGAGTTTTCTGTTGCTGAAGTGACTGGTTCTGTGGTGTCTGTAGCATGTTCTGACCGGGTTTTTAGCTTAGGGCAATTCTGCCAGAATCATCAGCATTATGCTTACCTTGTCGCTGATGCTGGCACAGACTTTTGCGTCAAGTGGGCAGATATGCATCAATTTTTGCTGCTGGCTTGGTAAGTTGTCTGTCGAGAGCGCGCGTTGATGTTTGTGCACTGACTCCGGGTGCTGGAGGCGAAAGAGGCTAGCGGCCTGTTGGACTTGAGGCTGCTCTGCCGCGCCAGCGGGAGAAACGGCCAATCTTTGCCCGATTTCTCGTTGCACAGGCCCGTTATGTGACTCGGAAACGGGTAAGTGTGGTTTCGTTTTCCCGCTCGGCTCACAACGATCACTCAAGTCCTGCAGGCTGCTTGTGCCGGTCTTTGCAGTACCAAATTTTGGGTGCGGCGAAACAAAACAGGTGTATCGCCGCAGGGGCGGTACACCTGTTTTTTAGGGGAGCAGGCTTGACGCTTAGTTCTTGCTCTGATCAACCAGCTTGTTGGCTTTGATCCACGGCATCATGTCGCGCAGCTGACCGCCCACAACTTCGATCGGGTGTACTGCATTCAAACGACGACGGGCAGTCATTGCCGGATAGTTGGTTTTGCCTTCCAGAATGAACATCTTGGCATATTCGCCAGTCTGGATACGCTTCAGTGCGTTGCGCATGGCTTCGCGCGACTTCTCGTTGATCACTTCGGTGCCGGTAACGTATTCACCGTATTCGGCATTGTTGGAGATCGAGTAGTTCATGTTGGCGATGCCGCCTTCATACATCAGATCGACGATCAGTTTCAGTTCGTGCAGGCACTCGAAATAAGCCATTTCCGGAGCGTAGCCGGCTTCGGTCAGGGTCTCGAAGCCCATCTTGACCAGCTCGACCGCGCCGCCGCACAG
>JAUPTR010000048.1 GCA_030917985.1 Pseudomonadota bacterium
GTGTGAGCAGGGCGATGGTGATGTAATAACGCTCCAGATTCTGCTGCACCGCCTGCGCCAGCACCTCCAGCTTGACGAACTCGGGGCTGTTGCGGCGCGGCGCAAACACCAGATCGACCTCCGGGCGTTCGGTGAGCAAACCCTGCTGCACGTAAACGTCGATATAACGGCTGATGACACCGGCCAGCTCGTTCTGCTGCCAGTGCAGAAACAACTCGGACTGCAGGAACGGATAGACATTGCCGATCAGCTCGATGATCTGCTGGCGCGTCAGTTCTTCGTTGTGGGTGAGGTAACAGGCAATCAGCGCCGGCACGGTGTACATATGCAGGATGTTGTTGCGGAAGTAGGTCAGCATCATCGCCTGCTCTGGCTGGGTGACCACCACATTGCCCAGCGGATGCGGCACGCGCTGCAGAATCTTCATGCGGGCGCCGTATTCGATCAGCGCCTTGCCATCCAGCTCGGTGAGGCCGATACGGTCGGAATACGGCACTTCAGTCAGCAGCAGACGATACAGATCGAGCTGCTCCACCAGCTTTTCTTCATCCATCGCCTGCTTCGGTGTCGACAACAAGGCCAGCGACAACAGCGTAATCGGATTGGCGACTGCCGCACTGTTGATGCGGGTGACGATCTGGTTGGCGAGGGTATCAACGGTGTTGACCACCCACGGCGTTTTGCCCCCGGCATTGCCGCTTTCTTCTTTCCAGTTGGGGTGTTGCTGGTCCAGCAGGGTGTTCAGATAAATCGGCTGGCCGAAATTTACATGCACCTTGCCAAACACACGCTCGATATCGCGGAGGGTTTTGATCAGGCCGAAAATCGACTCTTTCTCTTTGGGTTTGCCCAGCAGCTCGGCGACATAGGTTTTGCCTTCCATCACCCGTTCGTAACCAAAGTAGATCGGCACAAACACGATCGGCCGTGAGTGGTCGCGCATATAGCTCTGCAGCGTCATCGCCAGCATGCCGCCCTTGGGCTGCAGCAAACGGCCGGTACGGCTGCGGCCACCTTCGATGAAATACTCCATCGGGAAACCCTTGGAGATCATCATGTGCATGTATTCGTTGAACACCGCCGCGTAGAGGTTGTTGCCCTTGAAAGAACGGCGCAGGAAAAACGCACCACCGCCACGCAGGATGCTGCCCACCACCGGCAGGTTGAGATTGGCGCCGGCCGCGATGTGCGGCACCATCATGCCGTGGGTGAAAATCACGTACGACAGCAGCAGGTAATCGATATGGCTGCGGTGGCACGGCACATAGATCACCTCGTGCCCTGGGGCAATATTTGCCACCTCGTCCAGCCGCTGCACGTCCACCCCATCGTAAAGCCGCGTCCACAGCCAGTTGAGAAACACTTCCAGCGAGCGGATGATGGGGTAGGAATAATCGGCAGCAATTTCCAGGGCATAACGCCGCGCGTTTTCGTAGGCCTTGTCCTGCGGAACCGATTTGGCCAGCGCCTCGTCGCTGATCGCCTGCGCCACCGATGGTGCCCGCAGCAATGAGTTGACCTGGGTGCGGCGGTGCGACAAATCGGGGCCGATGGCCATTTCGCGCTGGCGGTGGAAATGCACGCGCAGCACCCGTGCCAGTTTGCGCAGGGTGCGTTCTTCACCGAGGTTTTCGTCAACCAGCGCACGCAGGCTGACCGGATCATTGAATTTGACGATGGTCTGACGGCCGTGCAGCAATATGGTGAACAACTGCTTGAGCACACCCGGCGTGGCCCAGCTGTCGGTAAACAGGATTTTTACCAGCGAGTTCTGCTTGTCGGGCGAGCGCCCCCAGAGAATGGTGACCGGCACCAGCTGCACATCAAGCGAGCTGTCGGTCTGTACTTCATGGATCAGCCGCTTCAGGCGCGGCGAATATTCAAAACGGTTGGGCTGCAGCAGTGTCGGTTTTTCGGCACGGGTGAGAAAGAAAAACGAGCGGTCTTCCTTCAGCCAGCCACTTTTCATGCGGCTCAGCGCACGCGGCAGCTTCAGCTCCTGCGTTTCGTTTTCCAGCACCAGCAGCGGCGACAGCTGTCGTGTCTGCAACACGTAGCACACCGGTTGGTCCGGGTTCAGATTCAGCGAGGACAAGTCCTGCGGGAAGACTTTGGTGCGCACCCAGAGATACAGCACCTTGCGTGACACCAGTGCAGCAAGACGATCAAGACCAAGAATTTTTAGCATGTTGTGACTATGGGTTGCGGGCGGTTAAGCCACCCGGAAGCCGCCATTTTACCCCAAGCCAGAGGGTATTCCCTTGTTACGACAGGATTTGGCCGTGCAAGCAGGCCAGAAATCGCTCTGACTACTCAGCAAAATTGCGCTGTCAGGGCTAAATTGACAGTTGTATCCCGGTTGCAGACAGGGTTAACCGCAACCTCCACCACACACCGAGCAGAGAACTGATATGTTTGAATCCGCCGAGCTGGGCCACAGCATCGACAAAGACACCTACCGCAAACGCGAGCCCGAACTGCGCGAAGCGTTGCTGGATATCCAGTATGAACTGAAGGAATGCGGCAAGTTTCCGGTGCTGGTGATTGTGGGCGGGCTGGACGGCGCCGGCCGTGGCGAGACCGTGAATCTGCTCAACGCCTGGATGGACCCGCGCCTGATCCAGACCCATGCTTTCGGCCCCAAATCCGACGAAGAATCGGAACGGCCACACATGTGGCGCTTCTGGCGCTCCCTGCCGCCCAAGGGGCAAATCGGCATCCATTTCGGCTCCTGGTATACCGACCCGCTGATCCAGCGCGTCGGCAAGGATCTAAGCCAGGCCGCGCTGGATCAGCGTATCGAAGAAATCGTGCGGCTGGAAAAAATGCTCAGCAACGAAGGCGTGTTATTGCTGAAGTTCTGGTTCCATCTGTCGAAAAAGGCGCAGAAAACACGCCTGCAGGATCTGCAGGACAACCCGCTGACCCGCTGGCGCGTGAGCGACGAAGACTGGCAGCGGCATGAATATTACGACCGTATCCGCAAGGTGGCAGAACATGTGCTGCGCCAGACCAGCAGCGGTGATGCGCCATGGATTGTGGTGGAAGGCGCCGAAGACCGTTATCGCAACCTGACTGTTGGCAACATCCTGCTGGATTCGATAAAACGCCAGCTGGCGCGGGTAAACGTACCACGGCAACGGGTAGAGGCGCCGCCGATTCTGGCACCGATCGACAATGTACGCCTGCTGGACCGGCTCGACCTGTCGCAAACGCTCGACAAAAAGGCCTATGCGCGCGAGCTGGAAAGCCTGCAGGGTCAGTTCAACAAGCTCACACGCGACGATAGATTCCGCAATCGCTCCTTGATCGTGGTGTTTGAAGGCAACGATGCGGCGGGCAAGGGCGGCAGTATCCGCCGCATCAGCGCAGCCATGGATGCACGCCAGTATCGCATCGTGCCGGTTGCCGCCCCCACCGAGGAAGAGCGCGCCCAGCCTTATCTGTGGCGCTTCTGGCGACACCTGCCACGGCATGGCCGGGTGACGATTTTTGATCGCTCCTGGTATGGGCGGGTGCTGGTGGAAAGAGTCGAAGGCTTCTGCAGCCACGCCGAATGGATGCGTGCCTATGGTGAAATCAACGATTTTGAACGGCAAATGGCTGCGCATGGCGCCATCATCGTCAAATTCTGGATGGCGATATCGCAGGAAGAACAGTTAACACGCTTCAAGGAACGCGAAGCCATCGGCTTCAAGCGCTTCAAGATCACCGAAGAGGACTGGCGCAATCGCGAAAAATGGGATGACTACGTGCTGGCGGTGGGCGACATGGTTGACCGCACCAGCACCAGCATTGCGCCATGGACCATGATCGAAGCCAACGACAAGTATTTTGCGCGGGTGAAAGTGCTGCAGACGCTGTGTGATGCCCTGAAGAGCGCGCTGAAAAACGAATGAAGCACTTGCCAACGGCCTGCAAGCCGCTCTGGCATTGCCCTGCAGCCTTGCCTGCAAGGCAGTGCTGGCGCGGCTTGCAGGCATGCCATGTTTACCCTCTTGCGTAGCAGATCGAATCCATGCGTAAAACCGGAACTTATCTTGCCCTGGGCGCCCTGATCACGATGATCTCGGGCTGCTCCCCCCAGCCTGCCGGTTTCGACAAGCTGAAAATCCAGGTTGAAGAATCCGGCCCGGTGCCGGCCAGTATGGAACCCGAGGCACCAACCGAAGAAGGTGTCATCAAATACACGCGGGAAAATGCCGGCATCCTCAAGGTGTTGTATCGCAAGACGCTGGCTTGCCCGACTCGCATGATCAATAGCGTGAGTGGCATCAAGGTCTTGCCGGATCGCATCCAGCTGTGTTTTGAGCCTGTGGAAAGTGATGACCCGGCGGCACGGCCATTTTCGGCTTGCCCGTATGATCTGGTGATTCGCTACGAATTGCGCGGTATTCCCAAGTCGGTGGAACCGAACTTCGAAATCACGGATCACTGCACACCGCCAACCTGAACCAGCGCCGTCCTGCAAGCCGCTCTGG
>JAUPTR010000372.1 GCA_030917985.1 Pseudomonadota bacterium
TGTTTTACCTGATCAACAGTGCGCTGTCGCTGCAGCTTTATGGCGACTTCACCCAGCCGCGCCGCCCCGGCATTGCGTTGCCGCTGTGGGATTGGCTGGCGCTGCTGGGGCAAGGCCTGCTGGGCGACGCGTTGTTGGCCGACCCGCTCTGGTCCTTGTTGGCGCAGCTGGCCGGGCGTGATGCCGATACGCCACCGGGCACCGGCCATGCCCCGCCCGCAGACTGGCAACTGCCTGCCGACTGGCTGCCGTGGCAAAACACGCCGCCACCGGCCTGTGCGGCGCTGAATGATTGGCTCTCCTGGCTACAGGCCTTGCTGCAAGCGCGCCTGAGCGATGCACTGGATTGCCCGCCGCAGCAGCTTGCCCGTCTGTTGTGCTGCCACCGCGCACACATCAGCACCAGCGAAGGGCGGCTGGATGTCACGCTGCGCCTGGATGAGCTGCCGATTCACATCCGCATTGCCGGCCTGGATCGTGATCCGGGCTGGCTGCCGGCAGCCGGCCGCGCGGTTTATTTCCATTTCGAGCCCTAATCCCAAGATGAAACGCGAACCCGCCATCAGCCTCAACCCCGCCGCGCTTACCCATCTGCGCCTGTATTGCCACGCCGCCGTGGTCGGGCTGGTGCGGCAGGCGGTGGGCGCGTGGGGTTCGCTGGAAGAAGTCGGCGAGCGCTTTCCGTTTCTGATTGGCTACGTCAACGAAATGGCGGCGTTTGGCCTCGCTGGCGTTGATCTCGACGCCGCGCCGCAACGCTGGCGCGAGTTGCTGCGCGAATGGGAGCAACAGGCCGATGCGTCGCTGCCGCTGCTGCAACTGGCGCAGCAATGTGAACTTGATGCCGGCGATCTGGTGGTGCTGGCCGGCGCCGCGCTGGTGGATGAAGACATGCGCTTCTGCGCCGTGTTCAGCGAATTGCATGGCCTTCTGGATAACCCGCGCCCGACCTTGGCCATGCTCGATAGCTGGGCCGAGCCGCTGGCCGAGGTGCCGCCCCGGCGAGCGCTGGCGCTGTTGCAGCGCGGCCTGTTGCTCAACGCCAACGACGGTGCGCCGCTTGGTGCCTGGTGCGCGCGGCTGCCGCCGCTCTTGTCGCAAGTGCTGCGCGGCGCCGGCATTGGCCACAGCCAGCCGGGTTTGTCTTATCAGCCAGCGCAGCAGGCTTTGCCACTGGCGCAGTTGATTCTGCCCGGCGAGCTGCAGCAACAACTGCCGGCATTGCAAACCATGCTGGTCAACGGTGAGATCGATACCCTGTTGCTGCGCGGCCCGCAGTCCAACGGCCGCACCTGCCTGATCGCCGCGCTGGCTGCGGCGCAGGGCAAAGGGCTGCTGTGCGTGGCGCCACCGGCGCTGGACGATGCCGCCGTGCTGGCGCAACTGCCGGCACTGGCCGCCTTGCTGCAGGCGGTACCGCTGTATCACGGCCTGAGCGATTTGCCCGCGCCCAATCAGGGCAACTGGCAAGCGCTGCTGCTCGATCTGCATCAGGGCTGTGGCCAGCTGCAGGCGCAAAACAGCCTGTTGCTGGAACTGCCGCTGCCAGACCTGGTGCAACGCACGGCCTTGTGGCGCAGCGCGCTGCCCGATCTGCCGCCCGCGCAGGCGCAGCAGCTGGCCGCGCAACAACGCCTGAGCAGCGGCAACCTGCTGGCGCTGGCGCGTGCTGCCGCAACCCAGGCGCGGCTGGCCGGGCGCGATCTGCCAACGCCTGCCGATCTGGCCACTGCCGGCAACAGCCTCGATTTTGGCGTGCTCAACACCCTGGCGCAGCCGCTGCCGGCCAATGGCCACTGGTCGCAACTGGTGGTCAACGCCGATACCGCCGAAGAACTGCAAGTGCTGCTAAGCCGCTGCCGCCACCGCGAACAACTGCAAGATCAGGCGCAACTCAGCAGCGGCTGCGGCGTGCGTGCCTTGCTGCGCGGCCCCAGCGGCACGGGCAAAACGCTCGCGGCGCGGCTGCTGGCGGCCGAGCTGAAACTGCCGCTGTTCCGCGTCGATCTGGCGGCGGTGATGAGCAAATACGTCGGCGAAACCGAAAAACAACTGGCACGGCTGTTCGATCGCGCCGAAGTGCTGGACGCGATCCTGCTGTTCGACGAAGGCGATTCGCTGTTCGGCCGCCGCACCAGCGTCGGCAGCGCCAGCGATCGTTACGCCAATCTCGAAACCAACTTCCTGCTGCAACGCATCGAAAGCCATCAGGGCATCGTGCTGCTCACCACCAACCTCGCCGACAACATCGACAGCGCCTTCCAGCGGCGCATGGATGTGGTGGTGGATTTCAGCCTGCCGGACGAAGCCGCCCGTCAGGCCATCTGGCAATTACATCTGCCGCCGGAGCATCAGGTGCCCGGCGATTGGCTGCAACAACTGGCCTGGCGCTGCAAACTCAGCGGCGGGCAGATCCGCAATGCCGCGCAGCATGCGCTGTTGCTGGGTTTGGCGCAGCAGGGCGAAGTCGATGCCGGGCGGCTGCTGACGGCGGTGCAGCGCGAATACCGCAAGGCGGGCAGCGTGTGCCCGTTGCGGGAGGGCTAGGGTATGGCTGACTTTGCCGTGAGGCTGCAGGGCGCGCCGGTATTGGGCTGCAGGCCGGGCTGTGAGGCAATGGGGATGCGGGTTGCGGGGCAGGGTCATGGCCCCTCCCCCTTGGTGGGGTGCGCAGCGACTTGGTGGGCGCAAAGCGGCCGCCTGGTCGAATGCTTAGGGGCTTTATCAGAGGGGTTGGGGAGAGGGGGGCTGCCGCGCTTCGATTTGGCCGTGGAGTTGATTCGTGCGCTAACGCGCGATGTTTTGAGCGGGAGTTCGTCCCGCAGCCGAGCTACTTTCTTTTGCTTCGCCAAAAGAAAGTATCCAAAGAAAAGGCGACCCGAAGGTCACGCCCTACGCTGCGCTACGGGTGACCCTGCGCTTCTCAAACCGCGCGGCGGCTGCGGAACTCGCAAATCCCTGCGGGCTTTGCTCAAACAGTCCTCGCGGACTTCCCCGCATTGGACTGCGATGCTCGGCGTGACCTACGGGACTGATCCGTGGATTCGCAATCACCCAAGCTTGGCGGGCTTGGGTAGGGTGGGCAGATTGCTGCCCACCGGCATCCGTGGGCAATAAATTGCCCACCCTACTCCGGCAGCTGAAAGTGGCAACACTGCTGGCACCACCACGAACCGGGCTCCCGTCGAGAGCGCCGAGCATCGCAGGCTGAAACGGGGAAGTCGGCGAGGACTGTCTGAGTCCCAGACCGCAGGGCTGGGACGAGTTCCGCAGCCGCCGCATTGCGCGAAAAGCCAAGTTCTTAGCGCCTTGGCGCTTAGAACTGGCTTTCTCCCTTGCGGAGGAAGCACAGGGAACCCGCAGCGCAGCGGAGGGCGCGAACGTCGGGTCGCCTTTTCTTTGGGTACT
>JAUPTR010000373.1 GCA_030917985.1 Pseudomonadota bacterium
CAGAAAACGAAAAAATCCTGGCAAAGTTTCTGCGCTGAATCCGGGCCCACCCCATCACCATCACCATCACCATCTGCAGAAGCAGATTGCCCGCATTTGAAACACCAGGCAAACCACCACACTGACTAAGCAGGCGCCACATCCGGATCCGCCCCAAAAAAACAACCTCAATCCAGTTCACGTCCCGCAAGTGGAATACGCTAAAAGCTCGCAATAGAAAAAATCAGCACAATAAAAATTCGATTTCCAACACCGATTTAAAGCAAAAGTTCTAAATAACGGTGTTATGTCTGTTATGATGAAGCCATGTGCATGAATCAACACATCTTTCAGCCATGGCGTTAGGCAATAAAACCCTGCCAGATCAGGTGGCAGACTATCTGATCGCTCGAATTTTCATTGGCGAGCTAAAGCCGGGAGATAAATTGCCGGCCGAACGCCAACTGGCAGATCAGCTCGGAGTCGATCGCACCTCATTACGCATGGCACTCAGACACCTTTCACGCCTCGGACTGCTACGATCGGTGCATGGATCGGGCATAACCATTAAGGATTATGCAGACAAGGGAGGACTGGACTTTCTCGCCACGGTCTTCAGCATGGAACAGCTTGATCTGGGCGGGCGGTTTCTACTGGAGGCGCTCGATCAATGGTGTTTTTTTATGCCGCTATTGATCATGTCTGCATCACAACAACGTGAGCCGGGACTCATTGACGCACAAGCACTGAGAGGGCTACTGCAAATGCAGTTGGCACTGATACCACGCAAGCAGGAACAACTATTGCCAATCGTGGAGCTGGAGCTGGAGTTGCACGACCGGCTCAATAACCAGGTCGGCAGCATCATCATGCGCTTGATCAACAACTCCACGCGCATTCTTCGGCGACGAATCATTTACATGTTGTTTGACAGTATCGACCTTGAACAACATATTGCTTATCACCAGCGCCTGCTGGAACAAATTCTTGAAAACTCGATACAAGGCCATGCGTTAATGGATCGTTATCGTGCCTACCTGACCAATCTGACACAGGAATTGCGGACCCGTCTGCGAGCCTTGCCGCCAGAACCCAGACTGCTGCGCTCTCCACTATGAACACCACAGCAAATTAACATTGTTATTTTTTATATATTTGTTACATTGCCGAACAAACTCGTGACAGCGCCCAATCAGACGCAAATCCGAGACATTGTCGGTCTTAGTCTGCCAGCGGAATGAGAGGTGCTGACTAAACCCGCTGTCATACTGAAGTCGCGACAAGCACTCAAGCCACACAGCCCACTTTGAGAGACGCAATACAAGCATCCCCGGCAATGGCCTGGCGCCCGAATGCGACATACGCTTTGCCATCTATAACACTCATTGATATGGGTATTACATCGACGGAAGCGGCATGGAAACAATCATCGCACAAAGCACAACATAGGCCGCAGGCAGTTAAAAACAATGGGAATGCACCAGAAAAAGCGCAGCAATTTATAGATTGACCGAGCGGTGGCCAGCCATTACCAACAGCGCATTGCCGGACAAACAGACATGACAAAAGCATCAACAACCTTATGCAAAGCGGGTTTTCAAATCAATACAACCTGTTATCATCAACCCAAGATTTGAACAATTACTCGACACACGAGGAGAAATCATGGAAAAAAACTGGCTGAAAAGTTACCCCGCGGGCGTCCCGTCGGAAATCAACCCGGATCAGTACACCTCACTGGTGGAAATGTTTGAAGAAACCGTGGGCAAGTATGGCGATAAAACGGCTTTCATCAACCTGATGACGCCAATGAGTTATCGTGAACTGGACAAGAAATCGCGGGACTTTGCCGCCTATCTGCAAAACGGACTGGGCCTGAAGCAGGGTGACCGCGTGGCACTGATGATGCCTAACCTGCTGCAATATCCGGTGGCTGTTTTTGGCATCCTGCGAGCAGGGCTGATCGTCGTCAACGTCAACCCGCTCTACACCGCTCGCGAACTGCAACATCAGCTTACGGACTCAGGCGCTCAAGTGATACTGATTTGCGCCAACTTTGCTGCGACCTTGCAGGAAGCACTGCCAAAAACACCGGTCAAGCACATCATCATCACCGAATTGGCCGACCTTTGCCCCCAACCAACACGTTACCCTTTCAACATGCTGATCAAGCATGTGAAAAAAATGGTTCCGGCCTTCTACCTGCCAGGCGCAAAGAAACTGAACTCGGTTCTGGCTATCGGTTCCGGGTTACCGCTGAACAAGCCGAAAATCAACAATACCGATCTTGCCTTCCTGCAATATACGGGTGGCACAACCGGGCTTTCGAAAGGGGCGATGCTGACGCATCGCAACGTGGTCGCCAATATTCTGCAAGTAAAAGCACTGGCCGGTGCGGCGATGACGGACAAGGAGGTATTGGTTACTGCACTGCCGCTTTATCACGTATTTGCGTTGGTAGCGAGCGTCATGTTTTTCATGGTGGGCGGCACCAATATCCTGATCACCAATCCGCGCGATCCAGAGATGTTCATCAAGGTCATCAAGGATGCCGGGTTTACAGCCATGATTGGCGTCAACACCCTGTTCAACTCGCTACTGAACAGCCCGAGCTTCAAGCAGGTTAACCTCAGCCACCTGCGCTTTACCCTGTCGGGGGGCATGGCCACCCAGCCATCAGTTGCAGATCGCTGGCACAAAGAAACCGGCTGCCTGATTCTGGAAGGTTACGGGCTCACCGAAACGTCGCCAGTAGTCAGCCTTAACCCGCCAGAAACCCAGGCGTTTACCGGCACAGTAGGGCTGCCGGTACCCTCGCTGGAAGTCTCGATTCGTGATGAAAATGGCAAGGAAATGGGGCTTAACGAGCCAGGAGAAATCTGTGTTCGCGGTCCAAACATCATGAAAGGTTACTGGCAACGCCCGGATGAGAGCAAAAAGGTGCTGACTGACGACGGCTGGCTGATGACAGGTGATGTTGGGCAGATAGAAGATGATGGCCGGCTGCGTATCGTCGACCGCAAGAAAGACATGATCCTGGTTTCGGGCTTCAACGTTTATCCGAACGAAGTCGAAAACATCATCGCCGCTCATCCTGGCGTACTGGAGGTTGCAGTGATTGGCGTTCCAGCCGATGCAACCGGCGAAGCAGTCAAAGCCTATGTGGTGAAAAAAGATGCCGGTTTGACCGAAAAGGACATCATTGACCACTGCCGCAAACAACTGACCGCCTACAAAGTACCGCGCATGGTTGAGTTCCGCACCGACCTGCCGAAAACCAATGTCGGCAAGATCCTGCGCAAGGAGTTGCGCGCAGAACTGGAGAAACCCAAAGCGGCTGACAAACAGGCTACGGCAACAACGGCATAATGCCAACCGATGTACCCCATCAAGGGCCACTCATGTGGCCTTTTTTCTTTTGTGCAAGGCACCATACGCAGCATTTTTCGCAAGCTATACTGAGCCCATGAGCAGACACGACAATCCCCCCCAATCCGGCAACTGGCTCAACCGACTGGCAGGCATCACCTCCTTCCTCGGCAGTGAGGGTTCGCTGGAAGACAACCTCAACGAGCTGGCGGCGACTGCGGCAAGCATGCTGCACGCCGATTTCTGCTCGATCATGTTGTTAACCGCAGTATCGGATGAATGTGCCGAGCTGACGCTCAAACTGGTAGCCCACCACGGTCCGATTGCCGACGATGCGGAAAAGGAAAACGTTGGCCCCGGCCAGGGCATTGCCGGGCAAGTACTGGAAAGCGGCAAATCCATCCTGGTGGAGGATATCGACACATCCCCCTACGCGGAGCATGCACGACGCAAAGATCAGCCCTACCGCTCGCTGATCGCCTCACCGATTCACCTCAATGGCGAACTGATCGGCGTCATCAACATCACCGGCAATCGTTTTCCACGCCCTTTCAATATTGATGACCAGAACCTGCTGGATATTGCTGCGCTATTCATCGGCAAATCGATTCAAGTGATGCAGCTGCAGAACGTGCTTAATTCCCGCTTTGCGCAAATGGCACTGGCACAGCAGGAACAACAGGCGCTTCAGCAGAAATTCAGCGCCAATCCCGCACACAATCCAGACCAACTGGCAAAACTGCTCGCCAAAACCTTCTATCGTGAATTAACCCGCGCCGGCCTCAACTCCAGCCAGATCATCAGTACCGCAACTGAAATCATCAATCAGCTCAACAGCAGCCTGAGCAAACACAAAAAACGCATGGAACGTCAGTAAACAATAGTATCCACGCGGCCCCCCGCGTGGACGATACACGGCTTTTCCGAGTAAAACAGTCGACTTTTATCGCTTATCGCCCGCCCATTGTTGACTAATTTAATCGGGTATTATATATTCGATCGCAATTAGAGATTGGCAAGGATAAGCCATGCGACTGACAACCAAAGGACGTTTTGCCGTAACCGCCATGCTGGACCTGGCCTTGCGCCAGGGTAACGGCCCGGTGACACTGGCGGGCATCAGCGAACGTCAGCGTATTTCGCTGTCGTATCTGGAACAACTGTTCGGCAAGCTGCGCCGCCGCAAGCTGGTTGACAGCGTTCGGGGGCCAGGTGGTGGTTACTGCCTGGCACGTGCAGCGCAGGAAATCTCCATTGCAGAAATCATTCGCGCAGTGGACGAACCAATCGACGCAACACAGTGTGGTGGCAAGGAAAACTGCCACGAAAAAGAGCGCTGCATGACCCACGACCTGTGGGTCAACCTTAACGCCACCATCTATGACTACCTGACTTCGGTCACGCTGGGCAATCTGGTTGATAGCCAGCTGGCCAAACAACATGGTGCCGAAGTTGCCGTTTTGATCGACAAACGCGGCCCCAAAGCTGCTGCCGCTGCAGTCTGAACACTTGCTCGCCAATTTAGTGGAGTCTCTTCAATGTTGAAATTACCGATATATCTGGATTACTCGGCCACCACGCCGATCGACCCACGGGTGGCAGATTTGATGATTCCGTACCTGACAGAAAAATTCGGCAATCCTGCCTCGCGCTCGCACGCATTTGGCTGGGAAGCGGAGAAAGCAGTGGAAGATGCGCGCGAACAGGTTGCGCAGCTGGTCAACTGCGACGCCAAGGAAATTGTCTGGACATCGGGCGCAACAGAATCGAACAACCTGGCGATCAAGGGTGCAGCCCAGTTCTACAAGGGCAAGGGCAAACACCTGATCACCATGAAGACCGAGCACAAGGCCGTGCTCGACACCATGCGTGAACTGGAACGCCAGGGCTTTGAGGTCACTTATCTGGCGCCACAGGAAAACGGCCTGATTAACGTCGATGAGTTTATTGCGGCAATCCGCCCGGACACCATTCTGGCATCCGTCATGTTCGTCAATAACGAAATTGGCGTGATTCAACCGATTGCCCAACTGGGTGAGATCTGCCGCGGCAAGGGCGTGATTTTCCATGTTGATGCAGCCCAGGCCACCGGCAAGGTCGCGATTGATCTGCAAACGCTGAAAGTGGATCTGATGAGCTTCTCGGCGCACAAGACTTATGGCCCGAAAGGTATCGGTGCATTGTATGTACGCCGCAAGCCGCGTATCCGCATCGAAGCGCAAATGCATGGCGGTGGCCACGAACGCGGCATGCGCTCCGGCACACTGGCAGCGCACCAGATCGTCGGCATGGGCGAAGCATTCCGTATTGCCCGCGAAGAAATGCAGGCAGAAAACGAGCGTATCCGCATGTTGCGTGACCGACTGTGGGCGGGTCTGTCGACGATTGACGAAGTGTATATCAATGGCGACCTGGAACAGCGTGTGCCGCATAACCTCAACGTCAGCTTCAACTTCGTCGAGGGTGAATCACTGAT
>JAUPTR010000374.1 GCA_030917985.1 Pseudomonadota bacterium
CCACTGTGTGCGCGAGCCGGCGCGCTGGCGCACCAACAATCGCGACTGGCGCAGCTGGGTGGCCGTGTCGGTGTGCCATCTGTCGGCGCTGGCGCTGATTCATGTGTTGCCGGTGCGCGAGGCAGAGCTGGCGCTGCTGGCGCCGTTTGGCGTAATCGTTGCCCCCTTTCTCAATCGCTTTACGCCGCCGGTGGCATTGCTCACTATCGGCGCCAATACCATTGGCCTGGCTGTGTGCGCCCGTGGTGGCATGTCGCCGGGTGAGGTGGTGTTGCTGCTGATCGTCCAATTGGCCCTGTGGTTGCTGGGCCTGGGCGGTGTGGTGGAGCAGCGCGAAAAACACAAACTGCAGGTGACACTGGCGCAGCTGCGTGCCACGCAGGAGCTGTTGTCGGCGGCCGTGGCCGACAACGAACGCCAGCGTATCGCCCGCGATCTGCACGATCGCATGGGCCACCATTTGGTGGGGCTGAAAATGCAATTGCAGCTGGCGGAGCTGGGCGCCGCCCCCGCCGGCCAGCCCAAGCCGATGGCACTGGCCAAGGAGTTGGTCGGTGAACTGTTTACCGATGTGCGTGAAACCGTGCAGCAATTGCACCACAAGCCGGCATTCCAGTTTGGCCAGGCGTTGCGTGCCATGCTCGGGCGGATCGGCTCGCTACAATTCGAAATTGGCGGGGATGTGCCGGAGCAGATTGACGACTATCTGACAGCCGACTGCTTGCTGCGCTGCATTCAGGAGGCAATCACCAATACTTTGAAACACAGCAATGCCAGCCGAATGCGGCTGCTGTTCGAGCGGCGCGGTGCAGAGCTGTGCCTGACGCTGCATGACGATGGCCAGCAGAAAAAAACCGATGCTCCAAGCTCCGGCCATGGCTTGAGTGGCATGCAGCAGCGACTGGCCGCACTGGATGGCAGCGTGCAGTGGCAACGCCGGCAGGGGTTTGAGCTGAAAATCTGTGTGCCGCTCACCACGCCGCCGGCCGATCTTCAATCATCAGCCTGAAATCCGCTCTGGGCGCGGCCCGCAGGCACGGCTACAAGCCGCGCTGAGAGTACCCTGCAGACATGCAGACTATGCGCCCTTACTGTCTTTCGGGCGACGCACACGTGCCGCCAGACCCTTGAGAAAATTACGCAGAATCTGATCACCGCAGACCCGGTAGTTCTGATGCCCGGGCGCACGGAACAGCGCAGTCACCTCTGGCCGGGAGATGCGAAACTGCGCCAGCGCAAAAATTTCCAGCAAGTCTTCTTCCTTCAGCTCGAAGGCAATCCGCAGTTTTTTCAGCACCAGATTGTTATTCAGCCGGGTGCTGACAGGCGCGCTGCTGGCGGCCTGGCCCGGCTTGGCTTCACGAGCGCCACGGCGCAACACGATCACGCCATCGAGAAACGCACTCAAGGCGGCATCGTCGCACTCCGCATAACCGGCTTCATCCTCGGCCAGCAGCCAGCTCGCCACCTGCGCCGGTGTGGTGCCGACACCGGCAGCGTTGATGATGTCGCAAATTTTCTGTTCCGACAGGCTCAGCGTGTAGCGAATGCTGCGCAATACATCGTTGCAATTCATGCCGTTTATCCATCGATCAATAATCTGCGGACGGTAGCGGCGAAGCCCGTGTGGGTCAACTGATATTGCAGTGGCGCAAGAGATCGCAACGCCAAGCCGGATGTGTCGGAAATTTTTACACTTTTGTTACGGATACATTTTTCGACATGCACCGTATCGAATACAGGCATGGTTTTCGGGTTGATGGCCCGCTTATTACTTTGGTGAATATATGTTTGTTAACATGTAATGAATTGGGAGTCATCATGAAACACTTTGCCGGTTTTTCCCGCCACCTGTCCCTTTCGGCACTGGCTTTGCTGCTGCCTGCAGTATCGCAGGCAACCTCGATCACCCTGCTGCCGCCCAGTGGTGTGAATGCAGTGTTGTAGGCGATTTCTACTCTTATTCGCTGCCGGTGCTGGCGCTACAGCACGCCAAGCAGAATGGTGGAGGCGTAGGTCCCGGCAATCCGTTTTATGTTGATTCCTCCGCCGGTCAGATCAAAGACGATATCGTGATTGCCACTGGCGCCAATGGTGGCCCGGTCAACACCAATGTGTCCGGGTTCAATGATGCCTATCAGACGCCGAATGGCAATGGTGGCTTGCCCTATTTCAGCACCGGGCAGACTGGCCTGCACCCGAGCGGAAGCGGCGGACTGAGCGGCGCCGCAGACCAGAACACCACCTGGAACGCCAGCCTGGCAGCCATGACCGGTTATCTGGGTAGCGCCAACAATCTGCTGAACTCGCTGGTTTTCATGTTCAACAATAATGAGATCAATTCTGGCGGCGGCATTTACCAGAACCTGTTGGTTTGGGCGCAGATCTCGCTGCGCGATATTGACGGCTCGGCAGCAACCAAATATTTCACCTTTGCCAACAATTGCCCGGCTGGCAATGTCTGTCTGTCCGGTGGCGTAGTGGGTAATACGGGTGGCATCCTCAGTGGCCCGGATAAAGATCCGGCCTTGTACAGCCGTGGCGCAGCTGACAACGCGTATCCAGTGGCCCCCGCATCCGGCACAACGCCGGCATTGTCGGATTTCGTGATTTCCGGCGGGCAGGTGTGTCTGAATGCCGGCGGCAACGTTGTGCAGTGTAACGACCCGAGCGTGGCCGACGTGCTGAACCACAATCTGGGTGCCAATCAGGCCGCCTATGCCGTGGTTTCCGAAGAGCTGGATCAGGAACTGAACAGCTGGTGGAACGGTGGCCTGGGCTATGGCTCGGATTACGACGTAATCAGCGTCGATTTCCGCATGGGTTGCAATCCGCAGTATCTGACTTCCTGCACCAACGGGCAGATGATCGATAACGGCTACGAGCAATTGTTTATTGTTGCCGGCCTGCATCAGCCGCAACAGGACGTGCCTGAGCCGGGTGCGCTGGCACTGCTGGGCATTGGCCTGCTTTCCCTGCTTGGAATGCGCCGGCACGCCTGATCTGCCCGGCAGCAGCGAGATCATTGACAAAACCCGCATAAATGCGGGTTTTATTTTTTGCGGCATGAATTGTGTGACGGAGTGGTATGGCTGCTATCCACTCACACCGGCACTGCGGTATGCTGCACGGCTTGTTTGCCTGGGTTCTGTTTAAGAGGTTCTTCGCATGTCTGAATTTGCTACTGCCCCGGCTCAGGCCGCTGCCATTCTTGTTGCCCGTCGCCTGGCCGGCCTGCCCGGGGAGCGTTTGCCCGAAACCTGCCGGCCGGCCGATCTGGCTGCAGCGTTGGCGATTCAGGCGCAGGTCAGCGCACAAATCGGAGACTCCGTGGGTGGCTGGAAGTGTGGCATGCCGGCCGACGGGCGGCTGGTGCTGGCGCCGATCTACACGGCCAGCATTCATCGTGGCAGCGAGGTGCCGCTGTTTGCCCGCAAGGGCATGGCGCGGATTGAGCCGGAACTGGCGTTTGTGTTGGCGCACCACCTGCCCTTGCGCAGCGAGCCCTACAGCGAGGCCGAGATTGATGCTGCCATCGGCTCGGTGCATCTGGCGCTGGAACTGATCCAGAGTCGTTATCTCGACCCGGCCAGCCTGACCTTTGCCGAAGCCCTGGCCGACGGGCTGGTGAACCAGGGGCTGCTACTGGGGCCGGCCGTGCCGCTGGCCGTGGCGCGCCAATGCAGCGAGCTGGCGCTGCAGATCGAAATCGGCAGCGCCACCATCGACAAAGCCGGCAAACATCCGGCCACGCAGCCGCTGGCGCCGCTTTACTGGCTAGTGGAGTTTCTGCGCCAGAGCGGCCAAGGGCTGACCGCAGGGCAGGCGGTGATCACCGGCTCTTATGCCGGGGTGCTGGAACTGCCGCTGGATCAGCCGCTGAGCATCCATTTTGGCCAGCTGGGGCAAATCGACGTGCGTTTTTGTGCACGCACCTGATCAGTTGTTGGGTGTGGGCCCGTTACTGTCACTGTGCAGCTGCACCTTGATCGGGCCGCTCATATCCACATGCAGATCACGTTGCGGAAAAGCGATATTGATCCCGTTCTTGCGCAGGCTGGCCTCGATCATGAAACGCAGATCGCTCGCCACCTGCCGGCCAACGGTGCCGGCGCCGATGTCAATCCAGTAATACACGCCGAATTCCAGCGCATCCGGGCCGAAGTTTTCCAGCAGGATTTCCGGCTTGTTTTCCTTCAGCGTCTGGCCATGGCGCAACACATCTTCTTCCAGCAGCTTGGCTACCTGGCGTACATCGCTGCCGTAGGCCACACCCACCTTCACCCCCTGGCGCACGACATTGCTACTGTAAGTCCAGTTGGTAACGTTCTGCTCCAGAAACGTGGCGTTCGGCACCAGTGTTTCGATGCCATTGATATCGCGCAGCACGGCAGCGCGCACATTCATGTCTACCACTGTGCCGCGCAGGCCCCCCACCTCCACCGTATCGCCGGGTTTGAAGGGACGTTCAACCAGCATCATCAGGCCGCTGATCAGGTTTTTCAGCAGGGTTTGCGTGCCGAAGCCCAGGCCAATGGCGATAGCGCCGCCGAGAAAAGCAAACGCAGTCAGCGGGATACGCACCATCGACAGCGCATTCAACAGCAAAATGATGAAAATCACCGATAGTGTCCAGCGTTTGCCAATGCGGATAGAGACGACAGCAATGCCGGTGCGTTGTGCCAGCTTGCCTTCAATGCGGTTGGCCAGCCAGATGCAGGCGGCAAAACCGAGTGTGACCAGCAGTACGGCAACCAGCACCTTGCCGACGGTGACACTGCGCTTGATGATGACGTTCTGGCCATCGACATTCATGGTTTCATCAACACTGAACAGCTCGAAGTTCCAGCCATCCACCAGTGCATCCCTCGCCTTGTCCGTCCAG
>JAUPTR010000375.1 GCA_030917985.1 Pseudomonadota bacterium
GGTAGCGGCCGACGACCTGCTGAAGCCTGTTTACCTGTGACTGCAGACGCTGGGCCAAACCGGCGCTGGCACTGGCTGCCGCGTGATTATCTTCAGCCATGTGTGATACCTGCTCCACCCTTTGTGCCATCTCCTGTGCGGCCGTGTTTTCCTGACACAGTGCGGCAGAAATCTCGTCAATCAACGATTGCATCTGCTGCACGGCCCGCTGCATTTCACTGACCACGGCGCCACCCTGACGTACTTGCATGACCCCTTGCTGCGCCTGCCCGGATACAGTCTGCATCGTATCAACCGTTGCCAGCACGCCGTCTTGAACTGCGCTGATGGTGTCGGTGATTTCGCGCGTGGACTGTGCGGTACGTTCCGCCAGTTGCCGCACCGCATCGGCCACCACCGCAAAGCCGCGGCCTGCCTCGCCTGCCCGCGCAGCTTCTATTGCGGCATTAAGCGCCAGCAGATTGGTCTGTTCCGCAACATCCTTGATCACGGCAACAATGCTGGAAATATGCTGAGTGGCAGTATGAAGGTGGCGAACCTTTTCTGCGGCATGTTCTACCGAGCGTTCGGTGCTTTCGATGTTCCGCAGTGTATTGGCGATGCTCGTTTCACCTTGCAGCGCCAAATGGTGCGTCTGTTGCGCCAGTTGCTTCAAATCCAGCGCACGACCATCGATATGCTGGATGCTGACCGAGAGCTGCTGCACCATCGCGGCCATCTGCAAGGCCGCATCGCTCTGGGCCGCCGCCCGCCGGGCAGTATCTGTCGCCGCACCGCCCAGCTGGCGCACCTCGCGATCAACACACAGCGTTGACTCGGCAACCTGCAGCAGATTCTGCTGCAACTGCGCCAGCAGGCCATCAAATGCACGCGATGTTGCGCCGATCTCGTCACGACGGGGCGAATTTACCCTGACGCAGAAATCCAGATCGGATGCGACTAATTGCTGTCGCTCTGCCAGCAATCGCAAGGGTTTCAGCAGTGATTCACCAAAACGCCAGGCACAGAAACCTGCCAACAGCAACGCCAGCACCAGCATCACGGCCAGCTGCTGCAAGCTGCTTCGGTATGCCTGGTTAGCTTGGTGCGCTTGATCCCTTGCATCGTTTCGCACTTCGCGCATCAGCCCGGCCAAGCGCTGTGCAGCCAACTCGGCAGCCGCGCTGGCGTCGGTAGAAGCCAATTGCAGGGCTTGCTGCATTTCACCGCTGGCCGATTTGTGGCGCACACGCTGCTGCTGTTGCAGGTAATCCTGAAACGCCTGCTGAAACTGCAACAGCAATCCCTGCTGTGCAGCTGGCAAGACCTGCCGGCGCAAATCTGCCAGTTGCTGTTCTGCAGACCTTTGCTGTTGCTCTGCCAGCGCCTCCAGCTCCAGTTCCCGATCTACATTCAGCTCCATCACATGCCGGTAGCTGATGATGCGCAGCGCAGCAAAATCACTTTGCAGTCGACTGCACTGATCAAGGCGTGCAACCGACTGCGCGGCAACCAGACTTACCTTGTCGCGCATTCTGGTCAGCTCCCTCGCTGCAAACAAGCCTTGCAACAGCAAAAGGCACAACAGGGCCAGCACAAATAGCAGCAAACGTGTTTTTACCTGCACGGCACACCTCGCTCGGAGAAATACAAAATGATCTGGCTGACAGCCTGTCGGGCTTTCAGCAGAATCAGCGGGAGCAAACCCCCATGTCTGACGGCCATCTCCTTGCACATCTGTCCGCACAGCGCGGCATAGCGCAATCGGGTCTGGCTTTTTTACCCGGTATCCGGCGTACAACGATTCAAGGCCTGAGAAGGGGCTCAACAGGAATACGCTGCTTCAGGCAACTGGCGTCGCTCGATAAACAGCCGCTGCCCGGACTGTTTCTTGGCCATGGCCTTGGCATCGCTCATCGCCCGCGAAATTTCGTGGTGTGACACAAAACGCCCCGGCTCGATACGCACTACGCCAATCGACATGCGCACCAGCGGGTGAAACACCTCCTGCCCCCGGCGGTCCTGCGCCACAAAACCACCGGCGCGCACATGTTCTTCCAGCAGCAGCGGCCGCACCAGCTGGTCGAACATGTCGATCACGCTCTGGCAACGCTCCTGCCAATCGCGGCTGCGCATCAGCAGCACAAAATCGTCACCACCGATATGGCCGACAAAATCCAGCTCGCTGTTGCACACCCGTTCGAGAATCTTGCCGGCCAGCTGGATCACTTCATCGCCGCAGCGATAGCCATACACATCGTTGAGCGGCTTGAAATGGTCGAGATCGCAATAACAGGCGTAAAACGCATGCTCACCGCGCAGCAGTTGGTCGATGTGTTCATTGATCGGTACATTGCCCGGCAGCAGGGTGATCGGGTTGGCGTAGCGCGCGGCGGTAATCTGGATTTCGGTGAGTTCGCGCATCAGGTCGTAGCCGGTGCCCATGCCCAGATACTGGCCGTTGTCGCTGATGATGAAACCATCCACCAGCGACTGGCGATTGGAATGCACCAGCAGCCCGCTGAGGCTGTGCAGCGACAAGTCCTTGTCGACTACCAGCGGATATTTGTCCATCAGCAGGGTGCAGGGCTTTTTGTCGAACAGCTCGTGGTTAAACGGCCGAGCCATGGTTTCGATGAACAGATGGCGCCGCAACAAACCAACCGGCCTGCCATCGAGCACAACGGGCAAGCCATGCAGTTCGGTATCATCACGAAAACGCTGGAACACCAGATGGTTCGGCGTATCCGGCGTGACAGGTGCCACCCGCTGCAAAATCCGCTCGGCACAGGCCTTTGCGGTCAGCCGCGCGGCCGACACCTTGTTGCCCGGCTGTAGCAGGTCGAGTGTTTCCTGCGGCAGCTGCAGTGGCGGCTGCGGCTGTGGGCGGGCAAACACGTAGCCCTGCCCCAGCGAAATCCCCAGATCCTTGATTGCCTGTAGTTCGGCCAGGGTTTCAATGCCTTCGGCAATCACCCGCGTGCCACAGTTTTCGGCAATCTGCTGAATCGAGCGCAGAAACTGGGTCTTGATCGGCTGCTGCTGAATGTTATGCACAAAATGGCGGTCGATCTTGACGAACTCGGGGCGCAGTTCCGACCACAGGCGCAGGCTGGCAAATCCCTCGCCCAGATCATCGATGGCCACCGTGAAGCCCATTTTGCGGTAATGCGCGATGGCCTCGCCA
>JAUPTR010000049.1 GCA_030917985.1 Pseudomonadota bacterium
ATGTCTCGCTTTCTGCGCGCCGGGCTCCTTGCACTTCATCCCGCTCGCCGAATAAATCAGCGCTTCCTTAGCCCCACTGATGGCTGCTCGCGACAGATCGTGAATCGCTGCTCTGGGAGAATGTGTCAGAGTAACAGTAAATGCGCTTGGCGGCAGAGGCGCTCAACGTTTGATTCTGGCCACCCCCAGCATCACCAGCGCCATGCCCGCCAGTTGCAGCACTGAAACCGATTCGCCCAGCAACAACCAGGCCGCAAGCAGCGTCAACACCGGGCCAATGCTGCCTGCGGCCGCGGCCGGGCCGGGGCCGAGGCGCTGGATTGCCAGCGCCAGCCAGTAGATCGGCAACACCGTCGACAGCAGCGCCATCAGCAAGGCATTGCCCCACACGCCTGCGTTGGCACTTTGCAACTGGGATATCTGGCCAAACAGCACAAAATGCAGCAGCACCCAGCCACAGGAAAACATCCCGGCCAGCCCGGTCAGCCGCAGCGAACCGACTTGCCCGACCAGTTCCGCTACACCCAGGTAATACAGTGCATACACAAAAGCCGCAGCAAAAATCCAGGCACCGCCGATCAACACCGCGCTGAGATCGCTTTTCTGCTGCAGATCGTTGCCAAACGCCAGCAGCAGTCCGCTGTAGCAGATGGCCAGTGCTTGCCACAATGTGCCGCCGGGCCGTTGTTTGCTGAAATACATGCCGATCAGCAATACCAGTGTCGGATAAACGTAAAGAATCAGCCGCTCCAGCCCGGCGCTGATGTAGCTGAGGCCGATGAAGTCATACAGGCTGGAGAGGTAATAACCAATACAGGCGAGCAGGGCGATGTGCGCTATCTGTTTGCGCTGCAAAGGCTGGCCGCCTGCCGGTGCGGTGAATACCAGCCAGGCAAACAGCGGCAGCGCCAGCAACATGCGCATCGCCAGCAAGGTCAGCGCATCCACCGGGCCGGCGGCATAAGCCAGTTTGACGAAGACGGCTTTCAAGGAAAAACCGGCGGCAGCCAGCACCGCATAAAGCTTGCCATCACGCAGCAGGGGCAGCGACAGGCTGAGAGTGGCATTCGACATGGCTGACCTCGCGTAGGGTGGCAAAAGATGGCTTATTGTCTATCGAAGCCAAATGATTAAAAATGCCAAATATTGCTAGTCAGCCTTCGCAAAATGAGAAATGAAACTGCGCTTTGATCTGAGTGATCTGCAATTGCTGCGGCTGATCGAAAAAACCGGCAGCCTCAGTGCCGCCGCTGCCGCAGTGCCGGTGGCGCTATCGGCAGCCAGTTATCGCCTGCGGCAACTGGAGTCGCGCCTCGGGCTGGTATTGTTTCAACGCCGCCCGGATGGGCTGGCGCCCACGCCGGCCGGCAGGATTGCACTGGATCACGCGCATCGGGTCTGGCAACAGGTCGAGCAGATGCAAGCGGCGCTGGAGCAACAAAGTGGCCGGCAACAGGTAACCTTGAAACTGGCGGCCAATACCGTTGCCAACAGCACCTTTCTGCCGGAAGCGCTGGGGCCGTTTCTGGCCGATTTCCCGGAGGTGAACCTGCAGGTGGAAGAGCGCGCCAGCCGCGATATCCTCAAGGGGCTGCGTGAAGGTGAACTGGCGATGGGCGTGCTGGATGGCAATCTCGATCTGGAAGGGCTGCTGTCGCTGCCGTTCCGCCAGGATCGGCTGGTGCTGCTGGTATCGCAGCAGCATGCGCTGGCGTCACGTTTACACTGCAGCTTTGCCGAAACGCTGGATAGCCCGTATGTCGGCATGCCCAGCGAACGGGCGATGCAGCGTTTTATCGAAGATATGGCGATCCTCGCCGGCAAGCCGCTGATGGTGCGGGTGCGGGCACCGAGCTTCGATGCGATTGCGCAATTGGTGGCGCAGAACGTCGGCGTGGCTATATTGCCGCTGGCGGCGGCGCAGCGCCTGGCGCAAAGCCTGCCGCTGCAGGTGATCGAGCTGAGCGAAAGCTGGGCTAGCCGCGAGCTGCGGGTGTGTGTGCGTAGCGTGGCCAATCTGGATAGCCACGCCAAACAACTGCTGAGTTATCTGTCGCGCAGTGGCGTTTAAGCATTTGCCTTGGGGTAACGATCGCGTGTTTGGTCGCGAAAACCAGCAGCCTGCCGGACTTGAGCGATCGTTGTGAGCCGAGGGCTGGTGGTCCGCAGTTATTTATTGGCTCGGTGTTCTTGGTAATGCCAACGCAACATCCCGGAATGCTGCAAGCGCCGCTTCTAGATGTTCGATGATCTCCTGCTGCAGCACATCCGGCGGCGGCAGATCGTCGAGGTTGTCCAGGCTGTCATCCTTGAGCCAGAAGAGGTCGAGGCTGGCCTTGTCTCGTGCTACCAGGTCTTCATAGCTGAAGAATTTGAACCGTTCGTTAGCCACGCGCTCGTGACGATTTTCCGGGTTGTAGCAGGCGATGAAATCCTGCAAGTCGTCCAGCTTGAGCGTGCGCGTCTTCAGGGTGAAGTGCTTGTTGGTGCGCAAATCGTAGAACCAGATGCCCTTGGTGTGGGTCTGGCCGTCCTTGGGCTTGGCGTCGAAGAACACCACATTGGCCTTCACGCCCTGGGCGTAGAAGATGCCGGTGGGCAGGCGCAAGATGGTGTGCACATCGCAGTTCTCCAGCAGCTTGCGGCGAATTTTTTCGCCGGCGCTACCTTCAAACAGCACGTTGTCTGGCAACACCACAGCCGCTTTGCCGTCCACCTTCAGCATGCTGACGATGTGTTGCAAAAAGTTAAGCTGCTTGTTCGACGTGGTTTCCCAGAAGTCCTGCCGCTCGTAGGTCAGCGCCTCCTTGTCTTCCTCACCCTCTTCGTTGGTGATGGTCATGCTGCTCTTCTTGCCGAAGGGTGGGTTGGCCAGCACGTAATCCACCTTGCG
>JAUPTR010000376.1 GCA_030917985.1 Pseudomonadota bacterium
CGTTTGGCCACCCCACAGTTAACTATGTGCCGGGCACCACGCCGCAGAAAGGCACCTGGAACTACATGGGCCACTGGAATGGCTGGGAGCATTTCGATGTGATCGGCCAGCTGAGCGACAAGAGCAAGAGTGATGTGCTGAATCGGTATTTCAACCACGCTACGCTGCTGAAAACGCTCAACTGAGCATCGCGGCATGCTCTGCAAAAACGGCCCTTGCGGGCCGTTTTTGCTGCCGACGCAGCAGCGCCGTCTCAAGCCCGACAGGGTGCCAGGCTGCAGGCCGCGCTGGTATTGCCTTGCAGGCCGGCCTGCAGGCCAATGCCAGAGCGGCTTGCAGGCGAGGTGAAAAAGCCCCGTGCGAGCTGCAAGGGGGCTTGGTTCTGGCTGCCGGGCGAGATCAATAGCCGAGTGCGAACGCGTCTTCCTCGATTTCCATCAGGTTTTTTGCCCCGGACTGGATCGATGCCTTGAGTGTGGCGGTTTCGGTCATCAGCCGGCTGTAGTAGAAGCGCGCGGTGGCGAGCTTGGCGACGTAGAAGGGCGCCGGTGCGCTGGCCTGTTTTGTCAGCGCCACTTTCGCCATGCGTGCCCAGAAGTAGCCGTATACCAGATGGCCGAGCAGGCGCAGGTAATCCACCGCTGCTGCGCCGACTTCATCGCGGTTGGTCATCGCTTGCATGCCGATGGCCATGGTCAGGTCGGTGATGTCTTTCAGCAACTGCTGCAGCGGGGTGATGAATTCGCTCATTGCTGCATCGTCTGCCTGTGCCTGGCAGAACTTGTGCACGATTTTGGTGAATTTGCGCAGCTTCTGGCCCTGATCCATCATGATTTTGCGGCCGATCAGATCCAGCGCCTGAATGCCGTTGGTGCCTTCGTAAATCATCGAGATGCGCGCATCGCGCACAAACTGTTCCATGCCGGTTTCACGGATGTAGCCGTGGCCGCCAAACACCTGTTGCGACAGATTGGTAACGGTGTAGCCGTTGTCGGTCATGAAGGCCTTGGCGATTGGGGTCAGCAGTGCCACCAGATCGGCGGCATCCTGCCGCTGGGCCTCGTCACTGGCATGTTCCTCGATATCCAGTTGCAGCGCCAGCCAGTAGGAAAACGCCCGGGCACCCTCGTTGTAGGCCTTGCCGGTGAGCAACATGCGGCGAATATCCGGATGCACGATCAGCGGATCGGCCGGCAGATCGGCGTGTTTGGTGCCGCTCAGGGCGCGCATCTGCACCCTTTCCTGCGCATAGGCGACGGCATTCTGGCAGGCGATTTCGCCCAGCCCCAGCCCGTGCATGCCGATGCCCAGCCGTGCAGCGTTCATCATGGTGAACATGCACGCCATGCCCTTGTTGACTTCGCCCAGCAGCCAGCCCTGCGCGCCATCCAGATTCATCACCGCAGTGGCGTTGCCCTTGATGCCCATCTTGTGCTCCAGCGAGCCGGCGCTGATGGCGTTGCGTGTGGCCGGGTTGCCGGCGGCATCGGGAATCCATTTTGGTACCAGAAACAGCGACAGCCCCTTGATGTCTTTCGGCGAATCCGGCAGCCGTGCCAGCACCAGATGCAGGATGTTTTCCGCCATATCGTGTTCGCCAGCGGAAATGAAAATCTTGGTGCCGGTGATGCTGTAGCTGCCGTCGTCATTGGCGATGGCGCGGGTTTTGATCAGACCCAGATCGGTGCCGCATTGTGGCTCGGTCAGGCACATGGTACCGGTCCAGATGCCCGATACCAGCTTCGGCAGATAACGCTGACGCAATTCATCGCTGCCGTGTGCCAGCAGCGCGCTGTAGGCACCGTGCGACAGGCCGGGATACATCGACCAGGCGACGTTGGCACTGATCTGCATTTCCATCAGCGGCAGCCCGAGTGTGAGCGGCATGCCCTGGCCACCGTAGGCCGGTGCGCAGCAAATGCTGGAGTAACCTTGTTCGCAGAATTGCTGATACGCCTCCTTGAAGCCTTTCGGCGTGGTTACCACGCCGTTTTCCAGCTTGCAGCCTTCAATGTCGCCAGTCTGGTTCAGTGGCGCCAGTTCGTTTTCGGCAAACTGCGCGCTGGATTCGAGATACTGGTTGATGACGTCCGGCGTCACCTCGGCAAAGTCCGGCAATGCCGCCAGCGTCTGGTCTACCTCCAGCAGCTCGTTGAGGACAAACTGCATATCGCGCAGTGGTGCTTTGTATGTGGCCATGAGTGTAATTCCCGATGAGATTGACGAGTGAAACCTGGCGCCGGCACGCGGACTGTTGCCAACGTATTGTGGGGGTGGACAAAACAGGGCGTGGTGTTGCTGTAGTCTGTTTTGTAAACGGATGTTTACCAAGTTATCACTGGCCGAATAAAACAGTCAACGAGCGTTTACTGAAATGACGGGGAAGTGGCTGGCGGGATGAAAATAGCTTGATGTGGGTCAAGCCGGGAGCGGCGGGGCGTGGTGCATGGAAGGTAGCGCTGCTGGCAGCATGCTGCTGCGTCGGCAGGTAAAAATGGGCCTTTTCCTTGTCGGCTTGCAATATGCAATCAAGCCGGGCAGGCTGCAAGCCGCGCTGGTATTGCCTTGCAGTCCGGCCTGCGGGCCAATGCCAGCGCGGCTTGCAGCCACAGGGTTTATTGTGCCGGCGGGGGCGGCTGGTGTGTTACAAACAGCAGCTGGCGGGAGTCAAAGCCCAGCGCCGCCGCCTTGGCCAGCAGGCGCTCTTGCACCTCTGGTGGCAACGTGGGCGTGCGCGCCAGTATCCACAGGTAGGAGCGATCCGGCCCGCTTACCAGCGAATACTGATACCCCGCCTGATCCAGTTCCAGCACTGCATAAGTGCCGTAAAACGGGCCGAAGAACGATACCTTGAGATGGCCGGAATCGGGCTTGCCCACAAAATAGGCCTTGCCTTCGGCCTGTTTCCATTCTTTGCTTGCAGCCGAATAACCGCGATTGATCACGCGCACGCCACCATCGTCGCGCAGGCTGTATTCCGCGCTTACATGGCTGAGTCCGCGTTCAAACGAATGGTCCAAGCGCGCAATTTCGTACCATCGGCCCAGATAACGCTGCAGCTCGAACTGGCTTACCGGCACCGCGCCCGGCGGTAGCGAGGTGCAGCCAGCCAGCAGCGCAGCAAGCATGATTAGCAGATAACGTAACAC
>JAUPTR010000377.1 GCA_030917985.1 Pseudomonadota bacterium
ACAGACCTTGGCCATTTCAAACAGCGGCGCCACCAGGCCATAAGCAATGCCACGGTGGTTGACGCATTCACCGACAGCGTAAACACGCGGGTCGAACGTCTGCATGGTGTCGTTGACAACAATGCCGCGATTCACGTGCAGGCCGCAGGATTCTGCCAGATCGGCGTTGGGGCGGATGCCGACTGCCATCACCACCAGGTCGGCCGCGGTTTCGCTGCCATCCTTGAACTTGATCGCCTTGACCCGGCCATTTTCGTCCCCCACCAGCTCGGCGGTATTTTTCTGCAGCAGGAAGTTCAGGCCCTTGTCTTCCAGATTCTTCTGCAGCAGCTTGGCGGCCGTGCGGTCCAGCTGGCGCTCCAGCAACCATTCGGAAATGTGTACTACGGATACATCCATGCCGCGCAGTTTCAGGCCATTGGCAGCTTCCAGACCGAGCAGGCCGCCACCGATTACCACCGCGTGTTTGTATTTCTGCGAGGCGTCGATCATCTTGTCGACGTCGTAGATGTCACGGAAGGTGATCACGCCTTCCATCTCCTTGCCCGGCACCGGCAGGATGAACGGGTTGGAGCCGGTGGCCAGCAGCAGGCGGTCGTATTCGGCGGTGGTGCCATCTTCGGCATACACCACACGCTTGGCGCGATCGATTTTTACGACCTTCTTGTTCAGGTGCAGCTTGATGTTGTTTTCCGCATACCAGTCGACATCGTTGAGCATGATGTCCTTGATGGTCTGCTCACCCGCCAGCACTGGCGACAGCAGAATGCGGTTGTAGTTGGCATAGGGCTCGGCGCCGAATACCGTAATTTCATACATGTCGGGCTTGAGCTTCAGCAACTCTTCCAGCGTACGCACGCCGGCCATGCCATTGCCGACCATCACCAGTTTCAATTTTTTCATCATTTGCTCCGTCACCAAAAGCAGGCGTTTGCCAATGTGCTCACACAGATCGTGTAGTAAGGTGATAAAGCAGGTTCCGTGCCACCCTTGCTTTTGACGGAAAACATCAATTAAAACAAATGTTTTTGTCTGAGTGCTTGGTGTGCTGGTTGTGCACCGTTATAGTGCGACAGTGCATTTGTCGTGCAGTATCAGCTCAACAAGAGTGCATAAATCAGCACCAGATTGAGCAAGAGCGAAAATGCAGCCACATTGCGCCAGACGCGCAGTGGCGAGCGTTGCAGTAGTGGGCTGCGGCGGGGCACCTGTAGCGCCTGGTTATCGCCTCGTTCCAGTGCCAGGCGCATTTCTTCGGCTGTTTCAAAGCGGTGCCGGCATTCGCGGGCCACTGCCTTGAGCACCACGCTTTCCAGCCATGTCGGCAGGTCCGGACGGTAGCGGGTTGGTGGCACCGGGTCGGCAAAGTGTGGCCGCTGAAATGGCTCGATTTCACCGTAGGGATAATGCCCGGTGAGCAGCCAGTAAAGCGTTACGCCGGCAGCATACAGATCGCTCTGGGGGCTGGCGGCTTGGCCCTCGAACAGCTCTGGCGCCATGAAACTGGGTGTGCCGGGTATGCCGGCACCCGTGTCCTGCGTCAGGCCCGGGCAATGCGCCACGCCAAAATCCAGCAGGCGCAGTTTGTCTTCGCTATCGATATGAATGTTTTCCGGCTTGATGTCGCGATGCACGATATTGAGGCGATGTAATGCGCCCAGCGCACGGCTGAGGCGGATGGCGTAGCGCACCACATCATTGATCGACGGATTGCCGAGCTGCTGGCGGTATTGCGCCAATGTCCGGCCGTGATACCAGCGCACCAGGTAATACAGGAACTGGCGTTCCGGCAGGGGTTTGATCTCGGGAAAATAATGCGCGGTGAGCCGCTTTTGCAGCCATTCTTCGATCAGCAGGCCTTGTTGTGCCTGTTCGTCGTCGGCACTCAGTGGATTGAGGGTTTTGAGCACCCATTCGCGCTGCGCCTCGTCGCAAACTCGATACAGCAGGCTGGCGCGTGACTCGTGCAGTAGCGAGTGCAGTGCCAGGCCTTCAAACTGCTGGCCCGGTTTGAGGCGTGGCGGCACCGGCAGGCAGGCAAGTTTGGCAAACTCGTCCTGTAGCCCCGGTGCCGGCAGATCGCCGATGCGCACCACAATCGCGCTGGCGTTGTCCTGGCCGCCGGCTGCGTGTGCGGCCTTGACCATGGCCTCGGCTGCACGTTGCGGATCAACATGCAATTGCAGCAACTGGTGCAGTTTCTGGTCGCCCAGCGGCTCCCATACGCCATCACACACCAGCAGGAATATATCGCCCGGTTCCAGCTCGCCATCGTGAAAATCCAGCATCAGATGCGCGTCAAGGCCCACTGCGCGTTTCAGCACATGGCGCATTTCTGGCTGATCCCAGACGTGATCCTGCGTCAATTGCTGCAGGCGGTCGTGGCGCAGGCGGTAGATGCGGCAGTCGCCAACGTGTGCCAGGGTGTAGCGGCGACCACGGGTGACCAGTACCGAGAGCGTGGTCAGCAGTGGCTGGCCCGCGCCTTGAGCCTGCAGCCAGCGATTATGGGCAATCAGCAGGCGATCCAGCGCGTGGGCGATTTCCCAGGTTTCCGGTGTAGCGTAATAGTCTGCTGCCACTGTGCGCACCGTGGATTCTGCCGCCAGCTTGCCGTTGGCGCAGTTGGATACGCCATCCGCCAGCGCAAACAGGCAGCCCTTGCTGGCCAGTAGTGCCGGCTCGGGGGTGACGCACGCCAGGGCGTCTTCGTTGCGCTCCTTGGGGCCGGTCTGGCTGGCCTGGCCGATTGACATTTGCTGGGACATGCCGCTCTCCGCGCGATTGCTTCAACAGTAAGTGTGATTCGGGTTAACGGCAACAAGGCCCCAAAGCGGGGCCTTGAACCGGCGCGAAGCTGCTGCGCCGATCAGATGCGGGCGGCGGCTACCGCTGCACCCCAAGTGGTGCGCCAGCGGGTTTTGACGCTGCCCAGGCCGATCAGGGCGACGATGCCGAGGCTGGCGAACAGCCACAGGCCCAGCTGATAGTTGCCGGTAGCCTGTTTTACCGCACCCAGGCCGGCTGCCAGCAGGAAGCCACCGATACCGCCAGCCATGCCGATCAGGCCGGTCATTACACCGATTTCCTTGCGGAAGCGTTGCGGCACCAGCTGGAACATTGCGCCGTTGCCGCTACCCAGGGCCAGCATGGCGCCCACAAACAGTGCCAGTGCGGCATACGCATGCGGCAGGTTGAAGCCAACGAGCGCCAGCAGTACCGACGCAATGGTGTACACCACCAGCAGCGTGCGGATACCACCGATACGGTCGGCAATCGCGCCACCCAGCGGGCGCATCAGCGAGCCGGCGAATACGCAGGCGGCAGTGTAATAACCGGCCATTTTCGGATCCAGGCCGTATTGATCATGGAAGTAGCCCGGCAGCGCACCAGCCAGGCCCACAAAGCCGCCGAAGGTGACGCTGTAGAAGAACATGAACCACCACGAATCCTTGTCGCCCAGCACTTTTACGTAATCTGCCATGGCTTTGGGGGCAGGGCGCTGCGGTGCGTTTTTTGCCACCAGTGCAAACACGATGAAGGCAATGCTCAGCGGGATGATGGCAAAGCCGAATACATTGGTCCAGCCGAATGCTGCCGCCAGCCCTGGTGCCAGTAGCGCGGCAAACACGGTGCCAGAGTTGCCGGCGCCGGCAATGCCCATCGCCTTGCCCTGGTGCTCTGGTGGATACCATTGCGAAGCCAGCGGCAGCGCCACGGCAAACGCAGCACCTGCCACGCCGAGGAACAGGCCGAGAAGCAGTGCCTGCTCCAGCGAGTGGATGCCGAAAGCCCAGGCCACGCTGAGTGCCGCCATCACAATTACCTGGCCAATCAGGCCGGCGGTTTTCGGCGATAGCTTGTCGACCATGATCCCCATCACGAAGCGCAGAATGGCACCGGCCAGAATCGGTGTGGCCACCATCAGGCCACGTTGTTGTGCCGAGAGTTGCAGGTCATTGGCGATTTGCACCGCCATTGGGCCAAGAATGTACCAGACCATAAAACTCAGATCGAAATAGAGGAATGCAGCGAACAGTGTCGGGGTGTGCCCGGCTTTCCAGAAGCTTTTATCCATGAGTGATGCTCCCAA
This sequence comes from Pseudomonadota bacterium, assembly GCA_030917985.1. GTDB lineage: Bacteria > Pseudomonadota > Gammaproteobacteria > Burkholderiales > SCOH01 > CALMFQ01. Next base: position 4,094 of record JAUPTR010000377.1, read on the forward strand.
CTGACTAATGATGATTGAACTGTCCGGCCTGTGTAGCCGTGTCGGGATTAGATAAAGCAGGATGTGTGCCAGTTGTACTTTGTTTTGTAAAACAAGGTGTTGTTTGTGTATTTGGTTTCTGCTTCGCTAGTGGCGCACAGCTGGGGTGCCTGTTGG
>JAUPTR010000378.1 GCA_030917985.1 Pseudomonadota bacterium
AAAAACGCCATCCACTGCGTTACGCTCCTTGAAAATAATCCATTATTATCCGCGTCGCGTGCCTTGTGGATGGCGTTTTTACCTGCCAGCGCAGTCGCGAAACTTACGTCAACAGAACCTAGGGCATGAATGTTTTGTGATATCGGGTGAACATCTGTTCTGATTTGTTGCCTGTCGCGGTGCTTGCTATTACGCTGTGCTTATCCCATTCAAGGAGTATTGCATCATGCTGTATCCGGAGTTGTTTGCTTCACTCGAAAAAGCCCGATGGAATATGGCGGATGACATCGCTTGGGATCGCTTTGATGCTAGTTTGTTGAGTGATGAGCAGGCTCAGACCATCAAGATGAATGCGATTACCGAGTGGTCGGCTTTGCCGGCAACAGAGATGTTCCTGCGCGATAATCAGGATGACAGTGATTTTTCTGCATTCATGTCAATTTGGTTTTACGAAGAACAGAAACATGCTTTAGTGCTGATGGAATATCTGCGTCGTTTCCGGCCGGATTTGCTACCGACGGAAGCCGAGCTGCATGCTGTTCGTTTCGAATTTGACCCTGCGCCACCGCTCGAAACGCTGATGCTGCATTTCTGTGGAGAGGTACGCCTGACCCAGTGGTATCGACGTGCCTCGGAATGGCATACCGAGCCGGTGATCAAACAGATTTACGATACCTTGTCGCGTGACGAGGCTCGCCATGGTGGTGCCTATCTCAAGTATATGAAGCGTGCCATTGACCGCTTTGGTGTTGCGGCGCGTCAGGCATTCAGCAAAATCGGCGTGTTGATGGTGTCCGGCGGCAAGGCTGGAAAGCCGTTGCATCCAACCAACCTGCATGTGAATCAGACGCTGTTTCCCAACGATACCGTACAAAGCCGCTTGCCCGATCCTGCTTGGCTGGAGCGCTGGCTTGATCAGCAAATCCAGTTCACTCGCGAGTGGGAAGAAAAAGTGATGGGCGGTATTCTGCGCAACCTCTCCAGCCTGTTTGGCCAGGAGTTCAAGACCGTTACCGAGCTGAACCGTTATCGCAAATCGCTCGCCAGTCCGGCTTGATGGGGCAGGGCCGGGAGCGTGTTCCCGGCCGGCTAGTGGCGTTTTTCGCGATGAATGACAAAGGCCTGGCGCACCTTGCCGTCGGTATCCACTGACTCCAGATGGACATCAAACCCCCACAGCCGGGCCAGGTGTTTCAGTACCTCATTCGTCTGATCGCTGAGCGGTCGGCGCTGGAACTGGTTGTGGCGGAGTGTCAGCGAGCGGTCGCCGTGGGTGTTGACTGACCAGACCTGAATGTTTGGCTCACGATTGCCCAGGTTGTACTGATCTGCCAGCTTTTGCCGCACATGGCGATAGCCCGATTCGTCGTGAATGGCCGAAATGTTCAGCGTGTCGCTATTGTCGTCATCCAGCACCGAGAAAAAGTGCATGTCGCGAATCACCTGTGGCGACAGGTATTGGGCGATGAAGCTTTCGTCCTTGAAATTGCGCATCGCAAAATCCAGCGTACTTAACCAGTCTGATCCGGCAATATCCGGAAACCAGCGACGATCCTCCTCCGTGGGGCTTTCACAAATGCGGCGGATATCGCGCATCATGGTAAAACCCAGTGCATACGGGTTGATACCGCTATAGTAGCGGCTGCTCACCGGGGGTTGATACACAACGTTGGTGTGGCTTTGCAGAAACTCCATCATGAAGCCGTCGCCAACGATGCCTTCATCGTAGAGTTTATTGAGAATGGTGTAGTGCCAGAAGGTTGCCCAGCCTTCATTCATGACCTGTGTCTGGCGTTGCGGATAGAAATACTGAGCGATCTTGCGCACGATACGCACAATCTCGCGTTGCCATGGTTCCAGTAGTGGGGCATATTTTTCAATGAAATACAGCAGATTCTCCTGCGGCTCGGCGGGAAAACGTTGTTCCTGCGGGCTGCTTTCCTCCAGCTTGCGCTTGGGCAAGGTACGCCATAACTCATTAACCTGCGACTGCAGATAGTTTTCTCGTTCTTCCTGGCGTGCCTGCTCTTTCTGCAACGAAAGCTTGGCCGGGCGTTTGTATCGATCCACACCATAGTTCTGCAGTGCATGGCAAGAGTCGAGCAGCAACTCCACCGCTTCGATCCCATAACGCTGTTCACAGCGGGCAATATAGTTGCGGGCAAACATCATGTAATCAATGATGGCGTCCGCATCGGTCCAGGTTCGGAAAAGATAGTTTCCCTTGAAAAACGAGTTGTGACCATAACTGGCGTGTGCAATCACCAGTGCCTGCATGGTCAGCGAGTTTTCCTCCATCAGATAGGCGATGCACGGGTTGGAGTTGATAACAATTTCGTAGGCCAGCCCCATTTGCCCACGGCGATAACTTTTTTCGGTGGACAGGAAATGTTTGCCAAATGACCAGTGGTGATAACTCACCGGCATGCCCACTGAGGTGTAGGCGTCGATCATTTGTTCAGCGGTGATGATTTCCAGCTGGTTGGGGTAAGTGTCGAGCTTGAAACCCTCGGCAACCCGACGGATTTCTTCGTGTGCCTGTTCGATCAACTCGAACGTCCATTCCGAGGTGTCCGGCAGGCGATGCACTTTCAACTGTTTGCGATTGGCTTTGCTCATTTTGTTTGTTTCTTGAACAGTTCGCGGAATACCGGGTAGATGTCTGCCGGTGACTGAATGTTCTGCATGGCAAAATAC
>JAUPTR010000379.1 GCA_030917985.1 Pseudomonadota bacterium
CCTTTTTTGACACCATTCAGACACTCTCGCAGGAGAATAATGCAGACACCGGGGACCAGGTCGTACAACGCCTGTTTGAATTCCTGACCCGCTGGCTGGCATCGCACATCCTCGAATCTGATCGCCGCATGGCACTGATTGCAATGGATATTCTCCAGAATGACGTGAGTTTTGCAGAAGCGCAGCAACGTGCCGCAAAAGCCATGGGTGGGGTCATACAAGTATTGATGCAGGCGATCATCGACGTCTATGCGCAACTCAGCAGCACATCCGTGCTGCTGATGCGCGAACAGGCCCAACGTGAAGCGGCTGAGGCCGAACTGCTCAGGCTTCAGGCCCAGCGCATGCAGGATGCGCTGGAACGCCAGGCCTCCGATCACCAGGCCCATCTGGCTTTTCTCGCCTACCATGATGCACTGACCGGCACCTACAACCGTAACGGCCTGTTGCACGAGTTGCACAACCTGCTTGCCAAGCGGATACCCCTGGCAGTCATCTCCCTGGACCTTGACGACTTCCAGCGCATCAATCGCCAGATCGGCGTGGAGAGCGCCGACCGCTATCTATCCGGGCTCGCAACCCGCATGCAGCAAGGCCTGGGAACACAGGGCACGCTGGCACGCATTGCGGGCGATGAATTTCTGGTGTTGGTGCGCCAGGCAGAACGCCTGGAATCAACACTTGCACTCTTGCAGCAGATAGCCTCACACAGCGAGATATATGAAGGTGTGGGCGTCAATACCAGCTTCTGTGCCGGTGTCAGCCGCTTTCCGCAAACACACTCCGTCGATGCCGATACCCTGCTGCGGCAGGCGGATTACGCCTTGTACCGTGCCAAGCAGCAAGGCCAGCAGCAGATAGAATATTTTGACGAGAACGAAGAACGCCGGCAGCGCGATCGCCACGAACAACGGGAGCGCTTGCGCAAGGGCCTGCAGCAGGGTGAATTCACGCTGCATTATCAACCCAAGGTAAACCTGGCTACCGGGCAACTGGCGGGGCTGGAAGCGTTGGTGCGCTGGCAACATCCGGAACTGGGGCTGCGCCATCCCGGGCAGTTTCTGCCAATCATCGAATCACATCCACTGAATCTGACTCTCGGCGAATGGGTGCTGGAGGCAGCGCTCACTCAGCTCGAACAGTGGCAGGAGAAAGGCTTTGACACGCACGTCAGTGTCAATATCGACAGCAGACAATTACAGGCAGTCGATTTTCCACAGCGACTCGGTGAATTGCTGCTGCGCCACCCGAGGCTCCAGGCCTCGCAACTGGATCTGGAGATACTGGAAACCGTGGCACTCGATCAGGTCGACGCAGCCATCGCCAATATTGCAGCATGTCGCAAACTCGGGGTGACGTTTTCGCTCGACGATTTTGGCACAGGTTATTCCTCATTGGCATATCTGAAAAAACTGCCTGTGGATACGCTGAAAATCGACCAGAGTTTTGTCCAGGAGATCGTTGCAGAAAACCGGCCACAGGCGATGCTTTCAGCCATCATCGGCCTTTCGCGTGCCTTTGGCATGCAGGTCTTGGCGGAAGGCATCGAAACCGAGGACCAGGGGCTTCACCTGCTTCAACTGGGCTGTATGCATGGCCAAGGTTACGCAATTGCGCGCCCCATGCCCGCAGAGCACATTGAAGAATGGTGCAAAAACTGGCAACCGCCGGCACGCTGGTCAAGTACAGGCGTTTAAGTGACCAGGATTCAAAGACAGAAATCCGCCAGAAAACCACAACCCCATCTCGCATCACCCTTCAGCGCAAAATTGACCCCTGCAATTGCAGAATACGCTCCATCACACCCGGCGTTTGCTGCGGGATGCACATGATCAGCGCCGCCCCAGCCCGCGCAACACTTCCCGCGCAGCGACAATCACCTCCGATGCCGTCAAACCCACCGGCCCTACGCCATCGCCCACCAGTTTGTCAGCGGCAGCGCCGTGCAGGTAGACCGCCATTTGCAGCGCCTCGAACGCGTCCAGCCCCTGTGCCAGCATCGCTGCCACAATGCCGGCCAGCACGTCGCCCTGGCCGGCGCCTGCCAGGCCGGGGTTGCCACTGGTGTTGATGCAGAACGCCCCTTGCGGGCGGGTGATAATGCTGCCGCAGCCTTTCAGCACCACGGCGCAGTTGAAGCGGTGCGCCAGCAGTTCGGCGCGGTTGATGCGGTCGGCCTGTACTTCGTCGGTGCTCATGCCCAGCAGGCGCGCGGCTTCGGCCGGGTGCGGCGTGAGTGCGGTGGGCGCCTGACGGCGCGCCAGTTTGTCGGCCAGCTCCGGTTTGTCGGCAATCAGGTTCAGTGCGTCGGCATCCAGCACCAGCGGCAAGGGGCGGCAAATGGCCATTTCCAGGCAATGCACCGCATCGGCGCTTTTGCCCAAGCCGGGGCCAACCACGAAAGCGGTGATGTGGTCGAGATAAAACAGGTCTTCGGCGGCGCGCAGCATCAGCTCCGGCTGCTGCATGTCCACCCGTGGCGCATCCGGGTCGAGCAGGCCAAGCGTGACACGCCCGGCACCCAGCTTGAGCGCAGCACGGCCGGCGAGCAAGGCAGCGCCAACCATGCCGGCAGCCCCGCCGATCACACCGACGCTGCCAAACGTGCCTTTGTGGCTGTTTTTGCGTCGTGCCGGCAGCAGTTGTGCCACATTCTGGCCAGACAAGGCATAACCCGCAGCGCCGATAGGGGTCTCCACCTGCGCCAGCGGCGCCAGCATCACTTCGCCCGCATGGTCCGGGCCATCGTGGGTCAACAGGCCGGGTTTGTTGCCGATGAAGCTGATGGTCCATTTGGCATCCACCGCCACACCCAGCACCGCGCCGGTTTCAGCATGCAGGCCGCTGGGGATGTCCAGCGCCAGCACTGGCGCGGCCTGCGCGTTGATCCATAACACCGCATCGCGCCATAGCCCTTCCAGCGGCCGTGCCAGGCCAATGCCAAACAGGCCGTCAACAATCAGGCGCCAGCGGCCTTCAGCCGGCAAAGCGGTCTGGCATACCCCGCCAGCATCGAGCCAGGCCTGATGGGCACGTGCGGCATCTGCCGGTAGTTTGGCCACGTCACCCAGCAGCACCAGCGTTACCGGATAGCCCGCCTGTTTCAGCAAACGCGCCAGCACCAGCGCATCGCCACCGTTGTTGCCTTGCCCGGCCAGACACAGGATCGGTGCGTTGGCGGGTAAATGCGTGCGCACCCAGTCGGCAGCAGCGGCGCCGGCCAACTCCATTAGCGGGGTGGTGCTGATCGATTGTGCTTGTTGTTCCAGCGCGCGGATTTGTTCGACACGGTATAAGGCAGCCACGGAGGGGGTCCTGAAGTGAGGAGTGATTTGCTCGAAGATTAGCGTAAAATGGCGCGCTTGTTGAATCACATCCATGCCGGCGGGCATTTATAAACAATTATATCCGCCAGCAAATCCACGCATGAGCACCAAACCCAAAAAGCCAGCCACACCATCAAAACGCCCCGCGCCCAAACCCGCCCCGGCTGGCCGTGGCTTTTTCTCGCGCCTGTTGTCGATGCTGCTGTATCTGACGCTGCTGGCAGGCATTCTGCTGGGTGGCTGGTTTGCCTGGTTTCTGAATACGCCGCTGAGCCTGAAACCATTGCCGCAGATTTTCACCGTGAGCAGCGGCAGCACGCTGAAAGCCGCCAGCCGCCAGCTGGCCAATCAAGGCATATTGCCCGAGCCGTGGAGCTTCTGGCTGTTTGCACGGGTGATGGGCAAAGGCAGCGAGATCAAGGCTGGCAGCTATCAGATCACCGAGCCGATTACACCGCCGCAATTGCTGGAAAAGCTGGTATCGGGTGACTTCCATCTTTCTGTGGTGACAGTGATCGAGGGCTGGAGCTTCAAGCAAATGCGTGCCGCGCTGAACCAGAACCTCAATCTGCAGCACGACAGCCAAAACCTGAGTGACGCCGAACTGCTGCACAAGCTCGGCCTCAACTACGCCCACGCCGAAGGCCTGTTTTTCCCCGATACCTATTTTGCCGCGCTCGGCAGCAGCGATCTGCAAATTCTCAAGCGCGCGCACGAGACCATGCAGAAACACCTGCAGGCAGCCTGGGCGGAACGTGCGCCGGGCCTGCCCTACCGCAATCCGTACGAGGCGCTGGTGATGGCTTCAATTGTGGAAAAGGAAACCGGCCGCGACGCGGATCGCAATCTGGTGGCGGCAGTGTTCGTCAATCGCCTGAAAAAAGGCATGCGGCTGCAAACCGACCCGACTGTGATCTACGGCCTGGGCGAAAAGTTTGACGGCAATCTGCGCAAGATCGAC
>JAUPTR010000380.1 GCA_030917985.1 Pseudomonadota bacterium
ATCTTTTTCAGGGTGACGACACGGAAGGAGTTCCTGCAAACCTTCGATACACTGTTTCCCAGCTGAGTGCCTCTGTCATTGAGGGCGGTGCGCCACGCGGGTAATCTATGCGTCCCTGTTTAGCTGTCTGGCCCGCCCGTGCTGCATCTCTACCAATCCAACCGTCTTGAGCACCTGTTTCAGCTGTTTGCCCATGTGATGCGGGCGCAGCCGCTGGCGTCGCCGTTTGCGCAGGAAATTGTCGTGGTGCAGTCCAAGGGCATGGGGCGCTGGCTGAATTTCCGGCTGGCGCGCGAGCAGGGGGTTGCCGCGAACATTCAATATCCGCTGCCGGCATCGTTTTTCTGGGATGTGCTGAACCGCATGTTGGGCACGCAAAAGCCGCGTTCGGTGTTTTCGCCAGAGGTGCTGACGCTGCGCATCCTGCGCTGGCTGGAGGATGCCGACCATCTGCTGGGTGCGCCGGTGCTGGCGGCCTATCTGCAGGATGGCGGCGATTTCCGGCGTTATTCGCTGGCCAATCGTCTGGCCGACGTACTCGATCAATACCTGATCTACCGCCCCGACTGGCTGCAAGCCTGGGAGCGCGGCGAGCAGCCGCTGAATGCGCCGGACGCGCTGTGGCAGGCGCGCTTGTGGCGTGATCTGGTCAACGATGCCGTGGATGAACACCGTGCCAGCTCGCTGCAGCGCATGCTGCAGATGCTGGAGCGGGGCGAAGGTGTGCAGCGTTTGCCGCAGCGGGTGATGCTGGTTGGCATCAGCAGCCTGCCGCCGGTGTATCTGCAATTGCTCAAACTGCTGGGGCAGCATATCGAGGTGGCGTTTTTTGCGCTCAACCCCTGCGCTTTGCCTTGGGGTGATATTCGCGATCTGCGCGAACAGGCGCGGCTAGGCGGCGACAGCGATCCGACCGACTTGTATCTGGATGTTGGCAACCCCTTGCTGGCTGCGTGGGGCAAACAGGGCCGGGATTTTTTCGATAGCCTGGCCGATGTGCCGCAGTTGCATGATGTGTTCGACGAGCCGGAGGTGCCGCATAGCCTGCTGGCTTGCCTGCAGCAGGATGTATTGACGCTGACCGACCGGCCCGCCGGCGAGCCTTACCCTGTGGCTGCTGATGATCGCTCGCTGCAGGTGCATGTTTGCCACAGCCCGATGCGCGAGGTTGAGGTGCTGCACGACCAGTTGCTGGCCTTGTTTAATATGGGCGATAGCTTGCAACCGGCGGACGTGGTGGTGCTGACGCCGGATATCGAATTGTATGCGCCCTTCATCGACGCCGTGTTTGCGCCGCACCCCGGCACGCCGCCGATTCCGTATTCGATTGCCGACCGCAGCGAAGCCGCCGCTTCGCCGCTGGCGCAGGTGTTTCTGTCGCTGCTGGGGCTGGCGGAGCAGCGCTTCAGCGTGGACTGGGTGCTGGGCCTGCTCGACAGCCCGGCGATCCGCGCCCGCTTCGGGCTGGAAGAAGCCGATCTGCCACGTATCCAGCACTGGGTGAACGCCACGCACACACGCTGGGGGCGGGATGCCGAACACAAGGCGGAATTCGGCCTGCCGCCCACCGCGCAGAACAGCTGGCGCGAAGGGCTGACGCGGCTGCTGCTGGGTGTAGCACTGCCGCAGGCAGCGCAGACAGATGGTTTGCCGCTGTATGCCGGCTTGTTGCCATTTGACGACGTGGAAGGCGCACAAGCACAGATTGCCGCGCGTTTTGCGCAGTGTGTCGAAACCCTGTTTCAGCAAGCGCAGGTGCTGCAGGCGCCACGGCCGCTGGTCGACTGGGCCCATGCCGTTGCCGGCTTGTGTGATGCCGTGCTGCTGGCCGAAAGCGACAGCGATATCGCCTTGCTGCAGCGCATTCGCGAACGGCTGCAGGCGCTGCGTGATCTGAGCCAGCAAGCGGATTATCAGACGCCGGTGGGCCTGCCGGTGCTGCGTGCCTGGCTGTCCAATCAGCTGGAAAGCCGTAGTGCCGGTGGCGGCTTTCTGACCGGTGGCGTGACGTTTTGCACCATGGTGCCGATGCGCAGCCTGCCGTTCCGCGTGATTTGTGTGCTGGGCATGGACGACGCCACTTTTCCACGCCGCCTGCGGCCGATGGGGTTTGACCTGATCAGCCGCTTTCCGCGTTTTGGCGATCGCTCGCGCCGCGCCGACGACCGCTTCCTGTTTCTCGAAACCCTGCTCTCGGCTCGCGACGTGTTTTATGTCAGTTATGTCGGGCGTGACATTCGCAGCGATGCCGAGCTGCCGCCATCGATCCTGCTCAACGATCTGCTCGACACCGTTGCCAAGGGCTGTGTGCCCGCGGAAGTGCGTGCCGGCGAAGCACGGCTGGAAGCCGGCAAACGGCTGCTGGCGCAGATCGTGACGCAACATCCCTTGCAGCCGTTCGACTTGCGCTATTTCAGTGGTGATGCCCGCTTGCCCGGCTTTCACGCGGGCTGGGCACGTGCAGCGCAACTTGCCGGGCGCGGCAACGGCAGCGCCAGAAGCGTGTTTGATGCAGCGTTGCCCGAGCCCGACGACAGCTGGCGGCAACTGGAAGTGGCCGAGCTGCGCGAATGCCTGGATAACCCGACGCGTTATCTGCTGCAGCAGCGCTGCGGCCTGAGCGAGCCGCGTGCGGCGGTCGAGCTACGCAATAGCGAGCCGTTTGATCTGGCGTTTCAGGACAAATCGCTGCTGCGCAAACAGGCGTGGCAGATCCTGCAGCAGGATTTGCCCTTGCCCGCCAGCACCGAGCTGGCGCGTGCCAGTGGCGTGTTGCCACATGGACCGTGGGGCGAGCGCCGCCAGCAGCACGAAGCCGCTTTGACGCAGCATATCCACACCCGAGCGTTGCCCTGGCTGCAGCAAACGCTCTTGCCGCCACAGGCATGGCGCGTGCTCGGGCCACAGCGGCTGGAGCTGAGCGGCTGGCTGGCCGAGGTGCGCCCGAGCGGCAATCTGCTGGTGCTGCGTGGCAAGGCCAGCGCGTTTTATCTGCTGCAGGCCTGGCTTGATCATCTGGCGCTGTGCCAGCTGCAACCGGCCGGCGCCACGCTGCAAACCACGATTGTGGCCGAGGATGGCATCTGGCAACTGCGCCGGGTAGACGATCCGCAGACGCACTGGCGAACGTTGCTGGGCATTTACTGGCAAGCGCTGCAACAGCCGCTGCCGCTGTTCCGCAAAACCAGCTCGGCCTACGCCAGGGTGCTGGCTGCCGGCCCCGGCAAAAAGAGCCCGGAAGAACATCAGGAAGCCGCCAGCAAGGCTGCCAGCGGCGCCTGGCTGGGTAACAGTTTTTCCGATATCGCCGGCGAAGTGGAACAGGATGCATGGCTGCATCTGGTGTGGGCCGCGCAAGACCCGCTGGCCGGTGAATTCGACGCACTGGCGCGGCAGGTGTGGCTGCCGCTGTATCAGCATCTGCAGGCATTGCACGAGTGATGTCGCAAGCAGTTGTTCGTGTGTATATATGCTTTGAGCGCAAGTTTGTACGGGTGCCGGGGCTGCAGGTAGAGAATTGGGTGGCGGGCTAATTGCTGTTTTGTATGTCAATGTGACGTACAATATTGGAACGCTTACCCCGGAGCCCATCATGCCCAATGCCGCCACCACCGACTCTGCCCGCATCAACCTGCGCACCAGTGCCGAAGCCAAGGCGCTGATTGAACGCGCCGCCGCGCTGATGGGCACCACCGTATCCGGCTTCATGCTGCAGAACGCTTACGAAGCCGCGCGCCGTATCGTTGCCGACCACGACACGCTGCTGCTGTCGCAACAGGCTTTTGATGCTTTTGTCGCCAGCTGCGAAAACCCGCCCGAGCCGAACGATGCGCTGAAACAATTGCTGGCGCGGCGCTGAATGGCGCGTATCGAATTGCTGGCCGTGTCACACCAGCGCAACGGCTTTGACTGCGGCGAGCCCGCCCTCAACGCTTTTTTGCAGCAACAGGCCGGCCAGCAGCAACGACGCGGCTTTGGCAAAACCTACGTGACACTGGCGGACGACGGCATCCGGGTTACTGGCTTTGTCACCGTCAGCGCCGGCCAGGTGGCCGTGGCGCAACTGCCGGGCCGCAGCAAACTGCCGCGCCACCCCGCGCCCATCCTGCGCATCGGCCGGCTGGCGGTAGACAAAACCGTGCAGGG
>JAUPTR010000381.1 GCA_030917985.1 Pseudomonadota bacterium
CAGCTCCAAGTTCTGCCGCCATCAGTAGTAGCCAAAGTCATGGTCTTACCAGCAATACCTGCGTTTACAGAGCCAGCGCCTTTGAAGGTTGCAGTCAAGGTCAAGTTACTACCCGATGCAGTGGTCTGTGCAACCGCACTAACATATTTTCCCGTCGTAGTTCCCATCACTGAAGCTGCCGCACCCGGCCAAGCACCTTTATCAGCAAACCACACAGCATAAGGCGTTTTGCCACCTGCCATCAGGTTAACGGCCTCTGCAGCCTGAGAGCGGCCAATATAATCCTGATAAGCCGGAATGGCCACAGCAGCCAGAATACCGATAATGGCAACTACGATCATCAGTTCGATCAGGGTAAAACCTTTTTGAATCTGTTTCATGTCAGCTCTCCTAAAAAAGTCTGTCTGTTACAACACTGGCAACCCGGATATCGGGTTTTCCTGAGTATTGACTTAGCAATCCCCGTGCCAGGCATGAGTAACAATCGAATAATTGCTCAATAATCAATAGATTAGAGAGCTCTAATATTTATTGACCGCAAAGATAGGGAGGTAATCGTGTTTTTGCGGTGAGTGCCAATGCCATCAAAGCGTCACTAAGTGACAAATTACGGCACATGATCAGGCGGGGTTGGAGTCCAGATCGTTCTGGCTGGGGTCGAGAAAACGTTCGGCGTAGCGCAGGTAGACTTTTTCGCGTTCGAAGATATCGAACAGGTCGGGGTCGATGTGCTGATCCTGCTTCATTCGCCGCAGGATGGCCAGGGCTTCGGATAGGGTTTTGCCCGGTTTGTAGGGGCGATCACTGGCGGTGAGTGCTTCGAAAATGTCGGCAATCGCCATCACCCGCGCCGGCACTGACATCTGTTCGCGCGTAAGGTGGCGGGGGTAGCCTTTGCCGTCCATACGCTCGTGGTGGCCGCCGGCGTATTCCGGCACATGCTGCAGATGGCGGGGCCAGGGCAAGGCTTCCAGCATCTGGATGGTGACATCGATATGGTGGTTGATGATGGCGCGCTCCTGCTCGTTGAGCGTGCCGCGCGCAATACACAGATTATCGGCCTCCTCCTGCGAGAGAAAGCTGCACGTTTCGCCCGCCGGGTTGCGCCAGCGATATGCGGCAATCTGCCTTACCCGCGCCACATCCTGTGCCGACATGAACTCGCCACCCAGATTGGCCTGCCGCAGGAATTGCCGGTCCGATACCAGTTGCTGCTGTTGCTGCTGATAGCCGGCTTCATCGATTTGCCGCCGGAGCAGGGCAATCTCGAGATCGCGTTGCAGTACCTCGAAACGGGTATCGATCAGTTCGATACGATCAAACAGGGTTTGCAGCTTGCTGGCTTTGTCGACCACGTGCACAGGCGTGGTGATCTTGCCGCAATCATGCAGCAGGCCGGCAATTTTCAGCTCGTAACGATCTGCCGCATCCATGCAAAAATCCTTGAACGGGCCATAATCGGCGGCATCAACGGCTTCGGCCAGCATCATGGTCAGCTCCGGCACACGCTCGCAGTGCCCGCCGGTGTAGGGCGATTTGTCATCGATGGCAGTGTTGATGAGTTGTATCAGCGATTCAAACAGCTTTTCCAGCTGCTCGATCAGCTGGCGGTTGGTCAGCGCAATTGCCGCCTGGGATGCCAGAGACTCAACCAGTTGCTGGCTGGCGGCAGAAAACGGAACGATGTTGCCGTCGTCATCCAGCGCGTTGATCAGTTGCAACACGCCAATGACTTCGTTTTCGTGATTCTTCATCGGCACGGTGAGGAAGGATTTGGAGCGGTAGCCGGTTTTTTCGTCAAACAGGCGGGTGCCAGAGAAATCGTAGGCACCGATATCGTAGGCGTCGTCGATGTTGATGGTGCGATCGTTGATCACGGCGCAGGCAACCACCATGTCGTCATTGGGGCTGCCGTCTTTCAGGCAGAGTGGAATTGGCGTGAATGTTGGCGCCTTGCCGGATGTTCCGCCAAATGCAATGCCCAGCGAATCGGTACGCAGGATTTCAAACCTGAGCATGCCGTCTTCAACCAGATAGAGCGTGCCGGCATCAGCATTGGCCAGCTCTTTGGCTGCCAGCAGAATCGTTTCCAGCAACCGGCCCAGGTCTTTCTCGCGCGACAGCGAAACACCAATCTGGTTGAGCCGATCCAACAAGTGCAGAAAGTGTCCGTTGTTCGGCATGTGCAGATTTCCTTTGCTATTTGATGCAGACAGCCCGCACCTGATGCATATCGGTGAGCCCTTGCAGCACTTTTTCGATGCCGTCCTGCTTCAGTGTGCGCATGTCCTGCTCCAGCGCAACCGACAACAGTTCAGCCACGCGCGCGTGCTCCTGAATCTTTTTCTTGATTTCATCACTGCCAACCAGCAGTTCGTGCAGGCCAAGCCGCCCCTTGTAGCCGGTGTTGCTACAGGCGGCACAGCCCACCGGTTTATACAGCGTAAAACGGCCTTCCTTGTCGGCAAAACTCTGGCGCCATTCATCCAGCTGCGCCTGGCGTGCGGCCTGTGGATCTCTTTGCCAATGGCTGGTGTTACGCAGCTCTTCGGCATATTCATCCAGCAAATGCGCCAGCTCTGCCTCGTCCGGGTGGTAGGCACCCTTGCATTTGCATAGTCGTTTGGCCAGGCGCTGGGCGAGAATGCCCAGCAGCGCATCGGCAAAATTGAACGGATCCATGCCCATGTCCAGCAGGCGGATGATGCTTTCCGGAGCACTATTGGTGTGCAGGGTGGCCAATACCAGGTGGCCGGTAAGCGAGGCTTCGATGCCGGTGGACGTAGTTTCCTTATCGCGCATTTCGCCCACCATGATCACATCCGGGTCGGCCCGCAGGAACGCTTTCATCGCAGTGGCGAAGTTGAGGCCGGCTTTCGGGTTCATCTGCACCTGGCGCAAACCGGCCTGGGTGATTTCAACCGGGTCTTCCGCCGTCCATATCTTGGTTTCCGGCGTATTGAGAAATTTCAGCACCGAATGCAAGGTGGTGGTTTTACCGGAGCCGGTTGGGCCGCAGACAAAAAACAGGCCGTAAGGCTTGCTGACTACATTCTTGAGATTGGCCAGATTGCGCCGCGACAAGGCCAACTGCTCCAGCGGCAACGGTTCGCCGGCGGCCAGAATGCGCATTACCACGTCTTCCAGTCCACCCTGGGTGGGCACTGTTGCTACCCGCAACTCGATATCCAGCGGACCGAATTTCTTGAACTTGATCTTGCCGTCCTGCGGCTTGCGTCGCTCGGAAATATCCAGATCACACATGATTTTCAGGCGGGCAACCAATGGGCTACGGTAGCTGGCGGGCACCTCGATGTAATTTGTCAGCGAGCCATCGCGCCGGAAGCGGATCAGTGTTTTCTGCTTGCCGGGATAGGGCTCGATGTGAATGTCGGAGGCGCCCATATTGTAGGCATCGACAATGATCTTGTTGACCAGCTTCACCAGTTCGTTGTCCTGCGCTGCCGACAGATCATCCTGGCTGCCGCCCTCTTCCTGCACATCGTCTTGCGAACCAAGGTTGGCGAGCATGTCGCCGATGCTGCTACTGCTTACCTCTTCGACACCGAAAAACTGATCCAGCGTCAGGCGGAAATCGCGCCGGGTACACACGTGATAAATGATTTTGTGCTTGGGGAACACCTGCGCCGCCATGCGGCTGGCCTTGATCTGTTCCGGGTCGGGCGTGACAACCAGCAAGCCGTCGGCAGTTTCGTCCAGCGGCACCCACTGCTGGTTCTCCACAAACTCGCGCTTCAGGTTTTTCAGCAACGCTTGCGGCTTGATCCGGTCAGACTGAAAAGGCAGGGCCGGCACCCCGAAATACTTGCCCAGCGCTTCACCGATCGCCTGGGCCGACACCTGAAACTCGTCCATCAGCACCTGCTCCAGATCAAGCTGCTTGCGCCGTGCAGCGCGCTGTGCAAGCTCCATTTCCGCTGCCGAAATCACGCCGGCAGCCAGCAGGTGATCATATTTGGTACGACTGACAAAAGCCTGCCCCTGCTGGCGTTGTTTCATTGCTATCGCCAGGGTTTTGCACAGCGCACCGGCCCCCTCTTCGGCTGCGCGATCAAATGGCTGGCCATTTTTGTGGTTGATCAGTTGCAGCACGCCGATCAAGGCCTGGGTTTCTTCGTCCACAATCGGGGCAACCAGCATCTGCCGTGTGCGATAACCGGTTTTTTCGTCCACCAGCCGCAAGAAATGCAACTGGGGGCTGTGGCGCTTCAGCTCGGTTTCGTCGTAGACATCGGCGATATTGACGCTGCGTTTCAACAGCGCCACATAACCGGCAACACTTTGCTCGTTGACCGGAAGCTTCAGATCCTTGAATGAATTCATGCCGGTCTTGACCTTCGACACAATGGCGCGGCCCTGTTCCACCGCAGCATAAATGGTCAAACGGTCAGCATCAAACAGCTCACCGATCGACTGCCCGAGCTCAAGCATGATTTCATCGATATTCTGGGTGGCGTGAATCCGGTTGGTCACCTCTTGCAGGTCGCGGGTAAATGCCAGTTGCCGGGACATATCGTCAGCAGCCATGGGTGCTACAGCAGTCGAATTCATATCGGACACAGAGACTCGGTCGAAAAACAGGTTAAAAATGGATCTGTTGGCCGGCCTGCAACATATGCAACGTGTGCTGCGGCACATGCTGTATGGCCTGATGCATGGTCAGATCAGACTCACCCGGCTTCAAGTGGGTGATATGGATATTCGCCGGTATGCGCAGCTTGGCCAACTCTCCGGCCAGCATATCGGGTGACAGATGTTTGGAGATTTCTGCCAGCCGCCGTTCCTTGACACTGAAGGCGGTTTCGATCAAGAGATGGCGCAGGTTTTCTATGCCGTTAACCAGATCCCAGAACTGCTGCTGCACCGTTGTATCGCCGCTGAACACCAGCGATCCGGCGCCGCTATCCAGATGAAATGCCACCGCCGGCACGGTGTGTTCTGCCGGCAACACCCGTAAGGTTAGCCCCGGTTCAATCTGCAACACGTCACCGGGATGGAATTCCTGCAGTCGTAAAAACGGGTTGAGCAAATCCGGAATCTGGGTGAAATCCGGCCAGATCTCCCAGTTGAATACGTGTTGACGCAGCGCACGGCAGGTTTCGGGCAGGGCAAACACGGTAAGAGGCGTTTTACGCAACGCGCCGACACTGTCGACCAGCAGTGGCAACATGGCAATGTGATCGAGATGGGAATGGGTAAGGAACACCCGGTCGATCGCAATCATTTGTGCCAGCGTCAGATCGCCTACACCCGTTCCGGCATCGATCAGGGAGCCCTGCTGAAGCAAAAAGGATGTAGTGCGCAAACCGGCACCAATCCCCCCGCTACAGCCGAGTACCGTTAACGTTGCCATGTGTCAGCCTATTTGTTGTCAAATTCGTGGACACCATCCCAATCGGCAGGGGGTGGGTGCTGGCGATAATGCGAAACCCGCTGCCGATACAGTTGGTATAGCTGATCTTCGGGATACTGCGCCTGCAATTCATCGAGCAGCACTTGGGCCTGCGCCCAGGATTGCTGCCGGTATGCCTGCAGCGCCCGATCGAATTGCGCCACTGCCGCCTGCTGCGCCGGTGGCACGGCCAGTGCCAGTGCCAGGGGCTGGTAAATGGCAATCGCCTGCCGCTTGCCCTTGACACGAACCCTGTCCAGTTCGCGGAACAGCACATCCGGCACGGCCTGGCGGGTGGACTCTCCCACCACAATGCCCACGCCGTAATACTTGGTAATACCTTCAAGCCGCGAGGCCAGATTCACCGCGTCGCCCATCACCGTATAGGCCTTGCGGAACGTTGAACCCATGTCACCCACGGTAACCCGGCCAGTATTGATGCCGATGCCGATCTGCAGCGGCGGAAAACCCTGCTGTTGCAGCCGTGGATTAAGCTGCGCAATAGCGCGCTGCATATCCAGTGCAGCCAGCACGGCCTGGCGCGCATGTTGCGGCTGATCAAACGGCGCGCCCCAGAATGCCATGACACAATCACCCATGTATTTGTCGATGGTGCCCAGATACTGCTCACGGATAACCTGCGTCAGGGCGGTCAGAAACTCATTCATCAGTCGCGTCAGCAGCTTTGGCTCCATCGACTCGGACAAGGCAGTAAAGCCGCGCACATCGGAGAACAGGATGGTCAGCTCGCGGCTCTGGCCTTCCATGGTGTATTTCTCCGGATCGGCACTCATTTTTGCAACCAGTTCGGGCGGCGCATAGCGGCCAAACAACGAAGCCATCTGGCGCTTGCGGCGGCTTTCAAAGAAGTAGCCCCAGGTCATGTTGAGGATATACAGTCCAAGCACCAGCACCACCGTGCTTGCCAGCGGCAGCACATAATGCCAGCGCTGCCACATCCAGAGATTCAGGCCCACCAGCAACAACAGCACCATCAGCGTCGTTAACGACGAAACCAGCGGCCCGAAATTCAGCAGCACCCAGGTCAGCATCGCCCCCGCCAGCAGAAGCAGGAGCCATTCCAGCGCCAACAGATATGCAGGACGATTGAGAATGGTTTGATCCAGCATGCCGGCAATCAGATTGGCGTGGATTTCAACGCCGGGGTAAACACTTTGCAGCGGCGTCACCCGCAAATCCTTGAGGCCCGGCGCGGAGGTGCCAATCAGCACGATACGGCCCTGCAACAGCTCGGGGGCAATTTTTCCCTGCAATACATCCACCGCAGGAAAATACGGAAAGCTGAATGCCCTGCCACGATACGGCACCAGCGCGTTGCCACCGGCATCAACCGGAATCGACAACGGCCCGACCTGCAGCCGCTCAAAGCTGCGATAGGCGTCGTCTGCACTGCTTTGCGACGGATACACCACTTCAATCGGGGGAAAATCCAGAAAGGCCCGAACCACGGCCAGAGACAATGGTTCATACAATTGCGCCTGGTGCCGCAACAACATTTGCACCCGGCGCGTCACACCATCACTGTCCGGGCTGGGAACAAAATGGCCGGCGCTGGCGGCATGCTGCATCAGCAGTGCAAGATTGGCACCGTATCCGGTTTCTTCGCCCAGTGCCTCGCCTGCATCGCGCAGTGCGGAGGCAGGCAACACCGGGCGGGGCAACATGCCATAACGGTTATCGTTGTCGTGGCTGAAATAATAGCCCAGCACCACCGGCCGCTGGTGCAGGCTTCGTGCAAAACGTGCATCAAAATCGAGGCGCTCTGCCAGGCCCGGCAACACCAGTTGCAATTGCGTGTCGCCGGCCAGCTCCTTTTGCGCCAGCTGTTGCAAGACGGGCAGGCCAGAACTGGTATCAGGCTCGGCAAACACGATGTCGAAACCGAGCACCGCGACCTGATAATCCTGAAACAGACGATCAACCAGTTGCGCCAGTTTGTCGCGGCTCCAGGGCCAGCGACCCAGCTCGGCCAGGCTGCGTTCGTCGATGTCGACAATGGCAATCCGGTCATCCTGGCCAGGCGCCATGCTCAGGGCCATACGCATGTCGTAGAGTTTTGCTTCGAGGCTGGTCAGCAGCGGAATCTCAAAACGTCCGCCCAATGCGTGCAGCAGCAATACCAGCAGCAGGGCAACACTCAGCGCCAACTGCCAGTGAAATCTCAGTTTTCCTGCCCCAGCAAGCGACATTGATGCTCCCGTCAGGATTTAAAGCACATCTCCAGCTGAATACCCGCGACATTGATCTTGTCGCGGTGTACCAGCGGATAGGGCTGATCACCGACCGGCTGGGCATTAACAGTGGCGCGGACGGCACCCTCGACATGCGTGAGGAAATAACCCTGCGGCCGCTTCATCACCGAAACCACCAGTGTGCCAGGCTTGCCAAAGGTGGTGGCACTTTTGCTCAGTGGTAACTCCTTGCCGCTATTGGCGCCGGACAATACCCGCAGAAAAGCATCAGGCGGCATCGGTGCGGCAGGCTTGTGAGCCGGGCCCAGTGAAACGGTATCACCAATCGCCGTGCCGCTTGGCGGAACCGCATCGCCGGCAGGGGCTTTGGCGGATGCGGATGAAGAAGTGACTGCCGCTTCGTTTACATATTTGAGCTTGTATTTACCAATCTCGATCAGGTCACCATCCTGCAAATGGTATTTTCTGATGGCATGACCATTCACAGCCGTGCCATTGGTGCTGTCCAGGTCTTCCAGAAAGGAGTCCGGCCCGAGTGTGGTAACCATCGCATGCTGGCCACTTACTGCCAGGTTATCGATCTGCAGATCGTTATGCGGGCGACGGCCGATAGTGAGCCGCTCTTTATCGAGCACAATCTCCTTCAACAGCTGCCCGTCGAGACTGAGTATCAGTCGTGACATTTCTTTCTCCATCCTGTATTGATATTTTTATAGCCCGTCTGCCACTCAATCAGCGCCGCTCCTGCCCAAACCAGGAAAACAGCCAGGGAAACCACCCTTGCACGGCAGGAAACGGGGCTTTCACATGAATCAGTATCACCGATACATTGTCACGGCCGCCATGATCACACGCGGCGTGCACCAGTTGCTGCGCGGCAATCGCCAGATCGACGCGCAATGAATCAAGGATATCGGCGATTTCCTGGTCCTCGACCATATCGTTGAGGCCATCGGAGCACAGCAGGAAAATATCTCCAACCTCTACGGTATATTCGGTGAAATCCGGCTCTGCCTCATCATCGATTCCCAGGGCTCGGGTAACCAGATTCTTGTAATCGGCATAACGCGCCTCCTCCGGGGTAAGCAGCCCCAGGTCTATCTGCTCCTGCAGCAAGGAGTGGTCACGCGTCAGGCAGACAAACGCTTCTCCGCGCAGACGATAACAACGCGAATCGCCAATGTGCGCAATCAGCAGCCGATTGTCGAAAAACAGCGTACTGACAATGGTGGTGCCCATGCCGGCACAGTGTGGCTGTGTCTGCGCCGCCTCATACACGGCGGCATTGGCAATCTGGATCTGCTGCTCCAGCAGGCGGTAGGCATTCAGTTTGCCGCTGGCAACATCCAGTTGCTGCGGCGGCGAGTTGGGCAACGCCTGGCGCAGGCCTTGCGCCACCAGGTTGACTGTCATCCCGCTAGCCACTTCGCCTGCGTTGTAGCCGCCAAGCCCGTCGGCAAGAATCGCAAAGCCGTAGTCGGGGTCGATGGTCACAGCATCTTCATTGTGTTCACGAATCAAGCCGGAATCGGTCAGGCAAACCATTTCCAGCGCCCTGCCAAGATTCTGCATCAGCGCTCCTTCATCGCAGCCAGGCTGCGACGCAAGGCAGCGGCGAACTCTGCACCGCTCTGGAAGCGGTCTTCGGGCTTTTTGGCCAACGCCTTGTCCAGCACCAGCTTCAGCACAGCCGGAAGCCCTGGCTGCAACTGCTGGATATCGGGATGCGCCTGATTGGTAATACGGAACATCAGTTCAGCCATGGAGTCTCCGCTAAACGGCAATTTACCGGTGAGCAGCTGAAACAGTGTGCTCGCCAGTGAAAACAAATCGGAACGACCATCGACCTTTTTGCCGGACAATTGCTCCGGCGACATGTATGACGGCGTACCCAGCACCATGCCGGTTCTTGTCTTGCTCGCATCGGTAATCCGCGCCACGCCGAAATCAGTCACCTTGACCATGCCGCTATCGGGCTCATACATGATATTGACGGGCTTGATATCGCGATGCACCACATTCTGCGCATGGGCATAGTCCAGCGCCTCGGCAACCTGCACCGCGATCTCGAGCGCGCGCGCCGGCGGCAGAAGCTGCCCGGCGGCCGTCCATCCGCCCAGATCGCGCCCTTTGAGAAACTCCATCGCAATATACGCCAGGCCCTGCTCCTCTGCGGCATCGTAAATCGTGACAATGTTCGGGTGATTCAAGCGCCCTGCCGTCTCTGCCTCGCGGAAGAAGCGCTTGCGTACTTCGTCCAGATCCGTGCTGTCAAATTCTTCTGCCAGCGCCATGGTCTTGACGGCCACCACCCGGCCAATGGTCGGATCGCGCCCAAGATACACTACACCCATGGCCCCCTTACCCAGCACCTTGTCCAGCTGATAACGCCCAAGCTGCTGCACACCCGCTTCCGGCGCAGATGACACGGCCTGTCCGCTGCCGGCAACCGGGGGGCGTGGCTGGCTCAGGCTGGCCTGTCGTTGCTGCAGATCCCGGTAGTCAGGCCGCTGCTGCGCCAGATGCCGGTATACCGCCGCAGCCTGATCCGGCTGTTGCTTGCGCTCATAGGCCAGGCCAAGCTTGTAGAGCGGCTCCAGCATGCTGTCATGTGGCGGGCATTGTCGCAAGACATCAAACGCGGCATCAAGCTGCCCCTGTTGCAACAAGGCCATGGCCTGCATCTGCGGGCCAGCTACGGGCCGGGCACGCGGCGTTTCGGCGGTCAAACCACGCAGCAACAATGACAGCAGCTGCCCCAGTAACACGACGCTGGCAGCGGCCCCCAGCGGCAACCACAATCGCAGGCCCAGCAACAATAACAGCTCGGTCAGCAGCAACAATCCAAACAGCAATCCAGAGCACAACGCAGCCATCACCGGTGTCATCCGCGGCAGCACCAGCAGCAAGTATAAACTCGCCAGCAGTGCGGCTCCCAGCCCTGCCCATTCGGCCCACTGCGGCCTGCTGATGCCATCCCGCTGCAATATGCTCGAAAGCTGATGTGCAAGGGCCAGCACTGGCGGTATGGCCACACCGAGTGGCGTCAGCAGTGGCTCCTGCCTGCCCGGCAAGATGGTGCCAATCAAAACAATCCGGTCGCGATAATCGGCGACGTCAACCCGCCCCTGGTAAACGTCGGCAAACGAGGTAATGGCAAACGCCGGCTTGCCAGCCGGATCGCGATAATAACGGCTCAACATGCGCCCCGAGGCGTCGGTGGGCAGCTGCAGCGCGCCGGGCTCAAGGCCGGTGCCCGCGGCAGCAAGGGCCAGCGGGAAGGCCGGCCGGGGCCGCGCCAGCGGCGGCAACAACACAACCGGCCGACGCACTACACCATCGGCGGTATCCCCCATGGATAACCACGGGGCACTTCCGGCTGCCGCCCTGGCGAAACCATCCAGCGGCATTTGCCAGGCGCCGGTTGCTGCCGGGGTTGCTGCAGGCAGCAGCGGCAACCAGACATTGCCGGCCTTGCTCAGGCTGGCGGTCAGTCGGGCATCGGCGTCCAGCGCGACACGGGCGCGCTGCAAAGCCATGCCGAGCTGATCAAAGGCTTGAGGCAGCGGAGAGAGGCCCGCATCAGCGAGGCTAAGGCTGGCTTCGGCATGGGCCTGCTGCAAGCGTTCGACATGGGCTTGGGTATTGTTGCGCTGTGCTGCAGCCAGCGAAGGTGTGTAGGCAATCAGTCGGGCCCCGGCGGCGGCCAATTGATCAATCAGGTGCGCATCGATATCGCGCGACCAGGGCCAAGGACCAAGGCGGGATTCGCTTTCGGCATCCACCGCAATCACGCTGACCCTGGCGGATGGCGTTTCGTCGGCCAGTAACATGCCTTGGTCGAAAATGCGGCGATCCAGCGCCGATAGCCACGGCGTCTGCCAGGCAAGCATTCCCGCGAGCAGCAGTGTTACGACACCGGAAAATTTATCACTGCGCAGAGCGTTCAGCATGTTCAGTCACGAAGTGGGCCACCGTATATGTATAGCCGGGAAAGGCGCTGCACCAAACCGGCGCGCGCGCGGCAGGCAAAGAAAAACCCGGCATTTGCCGGGCTCGATAGGGTTTCAGGCGTACTGATGGCGGTCAGACTACGGTTTTTCAACCAGCTGTTTGTTGATTCCCTCCAGATGCGCCTCGGTCAGGTCACCCGAGGCAGCCGCAAGATTCAGCGAAGCCATCAGGTAGACATAACGCGCCTTTTGCAGGTTGAAGCGGGCTTCGTAATACTGCTGCTGCGCATTCAATACGTCGACATTGGTACGCACCCCCACCTGCTGGCCGGTTTTGGTTGCATCCAGCTGGCTTTGGGTGGAGATCAGGGCTTGTTCCAGCGCGGCAATGGTAGCGGCGCCATTGGTCATGCCCAGATAGGCTGATTTGGTGTTCTGTTCCACCTCACGGCGCGTGGCTTCGGTCTGCATTTTCGATTTTTCGAAATTGGCTGCTGCTTCCCGATCCTTGGAACTGAGGCCTCCACCGGTATACAGCGGCACGTTGAGTTGCACGCCAATGGCGCCGATGCGTGTCTGGTCGGTGCCACCATTCTTGGCAATGCCGGCGATATCCCAGGTGTTGCCATAACTACCCACCAGATCCAGCGTCGGCTTGTGGCCATCCTTATTGCGCTGCACTTCGTATTTGGCGATCTGCTCCAGCAACAATTGCGATTGCAGGCGCACGTTATCCTTGGCAGCCTTTTGCAGCCAGGCATCAACACTGGCCGGCACAGGCAATTGCGGCTTCATTTTCTGATCCAGGCTGGACAACCAGCCCGGCTGTTTGCCGATCAGTTGCGACAGGGCGTTGGTTTTTACCAGCAGATCGTTGCGCGCCACGATTTCCAGCGCGGCAGTCTGGTCATAACGTGACTGGGCTTCATAGGTATCGGTGATGGTGGCAACCCCCACCTGGAAACGCTTCTTCGCCTGTGCCAGCTGCTCGGCAAAGGCTTCTTTCTGCGCGGCAGACAGGGTGACCTTGTCGCGCGCCTCAAGCACATCCATATAGGCTTGCGCCACGCGCAGAATCAGTTGCTGTTCGGCGCCGCGATATTCCAGCTCGGACAACGAGACGGAAGCACCCGCCTGATCGACGGCAACGGAATACTGCGGGCGATACAGCGCCTGCGATGCCTGAACGTTGAGATTGCCGCTGCTGCCGCTGTAGTCGAATTTCTTCACGCCCAAGGTCGGATCAGGATTACCCGGATCGTAATCTCCGTATATGCGGTTCAATTTTCCGCCCAACCCGACTTGCGGCAGAAGTTGCGATCTGGCCTGGGTGATTTTTTCCCGGCCGGCCTCCAGGCCATAACGGGCGGCCGCAAAGGTGGCATCATTGCGCTGCGCCTCACGATAGATGCTCAGCAGATTGTCTGCCTGCGCCAGAGTTGAAACACCCAGTGCCGCAACGGTAGCTAGCACCAGCCGGGTTTTGCGGATAGTAAGGTTCATGGATTTTTCCTGATTACAGCCATCACAGCATTACGGCCAATTCGGTTGAAACACGCTCATTCCGGCCGGCTGATGCGGAACCACGCCGCATACAAGGCTGGAACGAACAACAGGGTAAGGATGGTTGCCACCAGCAGACCACCGGTAATCGCTACTGCCATCGGGCCATAGAAGGTGCTGCTCCAGAGCGGGATCATGCCCAGCACGGCGGCGGCGGCAGTCAATACAATCGGCCTGAAACGGCGCACGGTTGACTCAATTACGGCATCCCACGGATGCAGGCCGGCTTCGATATCCTGGCGAATCTGGTCAACCAGGATCACCGAGTTGCGCATGATCATCCCCGCCAGCGCAATCACACCCAGCATCGCAACAAAGCCAAACGGCTGATTGCCGATCAGCAGGGCGGCAGCAACGCCGATGATGCCCAGCGGCGCAGTCAGCAACACCAGTAGCGTGCGTGAAAAACTCTGCAGCTGCAACATCAGCAGGGTCGTCACGGTCAACAACATCAGCGGCATGACGGCATTGATCGACGCCTGTGATTTTTCGCTCGACTCCTGTGCGCCGCCGATTTCAATCTTGTAGCCTTCCGGCAGGCGCTCGCGGATCGACTGCAGCTGCGGGTCAATCATGGCAGTCACGGTGGGCGCCTGCATATGATCGGGAATTTCAGCTCGCACGGTGATTTCCGGCACCCGGTTGCGCCGCCAGACGCCTCCTTCCTCCATATCAAAACGCGGCGTAACAATCTGCGACAGCGGCACATAACGGCCGTTGGCCGTGTAGACGTTGATATCCTTCAGATTGCCCAGGTTGGTGGTCTGGCCGTCACGCGTGGCGCGCAGCACGATATCGATCAGCTTGTCCTGCTCGCGCATCTGCGTAATCGGCACACCGTTGAGCAATGAAGACAACGATTGCGACAGGTTCTGCGTATTCACCCCCAGCGCACGCGCCTTGTCCTGATCAATGTCCAGACGCATGCTTTTGGACAAGTCGTTCCAGTTCAGGTTGACATCACGCGCATGCGGATTTTTGCGCATCACCTCGGCCACCTCTGCCGCCAGCTTGCGCAGCACCATCGGATCATCGCCACTCACCCGGAACTGCACGGGAAAGCCGACCGGCGGGCCATTGGGCAAACGCGCCACGTGCGAAAGCACCTGTGGAAACTGTTGCGCAAACAACTGGCGCAAACGTAGCAGCAAGCGCTCACGCGCCTCGGTAGATTTCGCGGTTATCACAATCTGCACATAATGAGGCGCAGAAGGCGGTTGATCCATCACCAGTACAAAGCGGGTCCAGGCGGCGCCGATATAGGCAACCATATTGTCGACGTCCTGATCCTTGGCGACCAGCTTCTCCAGCTTTTGCACCTCGGTCAGCGCGGCTTTTTCAGACGAACCTTGCGGCAACCACATGTCAACAACCAGCTCCGGGCGGGTCGAAGCGGGGAAGAACTGCTGCTGCACAAACTGGAAGGCATAAATCGAGACCATGAACAACGCAACCGTGGCACCGATCACCATCCAGCGAAAACGTACACACCAGACTACCAGCGCACGGA
>JAUPTR010000382.1 GCA_030917985.1 Pseudomonadota bacterium
GCTGCAGCTCCGAAGCTTTTTTGACATCGACAAAACCGCTGACAATGATGAACGGTGCCGCAGGCCCGTATTCCCTGACAAAATGGCGCAGAAAATCACCGCCATCCTTGGCAGTCCGTCGAAAGTAATAATCACAAATAATGACGCTGGGACTCTTGTCGTCAAATGCACCCTCGAATTCTTCGGGGCAGGCAAAAGACTGGACAGATTCAGACACTTCTTTAGCCAGCTCCACCATGATGGCTCGCTCGCTGACGTCATCTTCGATTACATAAATTTTTACATCGATCATATCGGTGCAAATGGTAGACGAAAGTCAAGCAAACCGCGCTAGGCATAATCCTAGTAACCCGCAGAAATCACGAAAAAAAACTGGTTTTCTTGACCGTAGCCAGCAAATTTCCTGCTGTTCATAATTCCCTTCATGCGATGAGGATCAATCAACAGACCTTACCCTCATTATCGGCAAGCCATCTTTCTCCGTGTTTTAGTGACCATGGTTCAGCAAATAGTACCCGGCGAACAGCCATCCACAGAAATAGCAACCCAGATAACAGCTGTGGATCCACTCCGGCTGCAACAAAACCGCCAGTTGCTTTTGATGCAGCTGGCGCAGGGCAACTCGTTGCAGCAGATATTAAACAGTCTGATTTACGGGATTGAAGGCGCTGATCCCTTATTAACGGGAGCAGTTTTGCTGCGTCAAATGAGTGGCAATAAACTGGAACTTATTGCTGCACCCAGTCTGGAACCAGCTACCCGGCAAACACTATTGGAAGCAGAAAAGCATGTGGGTAGCGGAATCTGTGGGCAGGCATTGTTGTCAGGTGAACGAATCGTATTTACCGATTTTCGCCATCATCCTTGTCCAGCCTGCCGTAATCTGGGCATGCTGCCACAATTTGCGGCCTGCTGGGCAGAACCAATGCGTAACAGGCAGGGCGAAATCATTGGCGTTTTTGCTCTGTATAACCGCCATCCCGTGCATCCCGACTTGAATCAGATTGCCCTGCTGACACATTCTGCCAGCCTTGCCCGACTCGCTATCGAACATTGCCGGGCAAAGCTGGCACTATCGATGGCACACACCAATTGGCAGGCGGCTCAGCCGATTACTTTGGTAACCGATCTCGACAATCGGATTCTGAACTGCAGTGTTCTATTTACGGCCCTCAGTGGTTACAGGCAGGAAGCATTATTCGGCAAAAACCTGTCTGGGATTCTGAGCAGTCAGACGTCACACGTCTCGACGCAGGCATCGTTCACCATAGAGTCGAAGTGCTGGGCTGGCGAGTTGTGGTTACACAAGCAGAATCAGCAGCAGCCAGAGGCGGTATGGGCCAGTATTGACATGATTTTTAATAAAAACGGCGTGATCTGCGGAAAACTGGTCAGGCTTTATCCGATTACAGACTGGAATGGTGATGCCGTGACCAGACAACGGCTGGCGACGGACCAACGCTGGCAGCCTGCCGCACTTGAGTGATCGTAGCAATCCGAGTAAGAAAGCGAGACCATTTTTCAGAGTTGTTGCGGATTCGGCAACAGCGCAATGATGCGCTCGGTAGCACCCCGATGTGCCTGAGAAAACGCGATACCGGCGGAACCCATTTGCTGCCGGCGTGGCAAATTCTGCAAAAGGATATGCGCCTGAGCCAGCAATTCGTCAGCTGAATCAGCCTGTTGTGCCGCGCCAGCTTCCAGCGCCAGCCTGCTGGCCTCGGCAAAATTGAACATGTGCGGACCAAACAAGACCGGCGTACCAACGGCACAGGCCTCAATCAGATTTTGCCCACCCAGCGGCTGGATACTTCCACCGATAATGGCAACATCGGCAACACTGAAATAAGCAAACATTTCTCCCATCGAGTCTCCAAGCACTGCCCGGGTAGATGCAGCAATTGGTAAACCGGCACTGCGCTTTTGCAAACTCAGCCCTCGTTGATGGATCTGATTTGCCACGTCGTCAAAGCGTTGCGGATGGCGTGGCACGATCAGCAATAACAGCAGGTCCGGCCACTGCAGTTGCTGAAAGGCATCCAGCAACTGTTCTTCCTCGCCTTCGCGGGTGCTGGCCCACAGCAATATCTGCCGGTTTTCTCCCAACAAGCCAGCAAGCCTGGCGCTTTGTTGAGCAAGATCGGGCGGAGGAGACACATCGAATTTGATATTGCCGCACACCAGTGGCTGATTCGCGCCCAAAACTGCCAGACGTTGCGCATCTTCCGCAGTTTGTGCCGCAATTCGCGTCAGGCCGGCGAAAGCTGGACGGACCAATCGCTGCAACCGGGCATATCCTTTTGCCGAGCGTTCAGAAAGGCGCGCATTCGCCAGATACAGAGGCACGTTGGCTTGCCGGCATTGCTGTATCAGATTTGGCCAGATCTCGGTTTCCATCAGAATGCCAAAGGCGGGGCGAAAGTGCCGCAGAAAACGGCGGATAATCCAGGGCAAATCGTAGGGCAAATAAACACACGTCACGCTATTGCCAAACAATTGCTGAGCTGTTTCCCGCCCTGTAGGTGTCATTTGCGTCAACAGAACGGAAAATTCCGGATAACGCTGCTGTAGCTGGCGCACCAGAGGCGCTGCAGCACGGGTTTCACCCACCGAAACTGCATGGAGCCAGATGAAACGGCCAGACATGGACGGGTAAAAACCCAGGCGCTCACCAATATGCTGGCGATAGGCCGGCAGTTGCCGCCCCTTCCAGTAAAGCCTCAACAGAATCAAGGGCAATAACAGCAGAAATATCAGGCTATAGAGAAATCTCATGCCGCCAATACCTGCTGCACCTGGCCCCAGGTTTGCCCGACCGACGGAATATCTGCCATTCCGCCCAGATTGACGGCAAAAGCCTTGCCCAGCACACCGGTCAATCCGGGTTCGCTGGCACAATACAAGGCAATCACCGGCACGCCGACTGCTGCTGCAAGATGAGTCAGGCCAGTATCAACACCTACCACCAACCTGGCGCCGGCCAACAATGCAGCAGCCTGTTGCAGATTCAATCGTGGTGCAACAATGGCATTAGGCAACGTCTTGGCCAATCGCTCTGCCCGCTGATGTTCCTGTGTACTTCCCCAAGGCAAAACCAGCTTCAATCCAAGCGCCGCCAATTTTTGCGCCAATTCAATCCAATGTGGCTCTGGCCATTCCTTATCGGCGCGGCTAGTGGCATGCAAACCGACGACATAAGCATCCGAGGGCAACCAGGCAAATGTTTGTGGTTCAATCGACAAACCATAATCAATTTCCGGATCAATCATATAGCCAAGTGCCTGTGCCGCCAGTTGACGATTTCGCTGTACTGCATGCAGCTGCCGTGACACCGCAAATTTTTGTCGATAGAACCAGCTTGCCAAAGGTTCACGAATGCTCTGGCTGTCGTAGCCGGAATAAGGTGCATCGACCATTCTGCCAATCCAAGCACTCTTCAGTAAACCCTGTGTATCCAGAACCAGATCATATGGCTGCTGCTGCAGCGTCTGGCGGAATGCAGCAAATTCCTGGTGTATTTTCTTTGAAAACAAATTCTTGCGCCAACGTCGGATGGCTACCGGAATAATTTTATTTACAACGGGATGCAAACGCGGAATATCGGCAAATCCTTCCTCCACAACCCAATCCAGTTGCAGATCAGGAATATGGCGCTGCATGTCAGTCGCAGCAGGCAGGCAATGGATCACATCACCCATGGAAGAAGTTTTGATCAGAAGAACACGTGGCATACGGCCAATTGTAGCAGCAGGCCATCAGGAAAAAGCTTTCCACAGCCTTTACACATGATCTACAGCAACAACTACCACCATTTAATCATGATTTTATTATGCTCATTCAGCGGCTTATGCCGCTTATAGACACAGAACAACAAAAACCGTATGTAACAGGATGCACGCTACAGGCTTTGGCAGGCGCCATATACTTATCCACAGATGTTTGAGTTGTGTAGAAAAAAATTGTTTTTCATGTTTTAAATCAGTAAATTAACTACAAAAATTCAGCCGGGAAAAAACCCGGATGAAATGTGACCAAACCGCCTGTGTGTCAGAAGGCAAAATTTGCTCCAAAAACCCAACACAGACACCCGAGGCTTTCATACCTACGATATCAACAACATAAGGTAATGATTTTTATACAAAATAGATTCTTATCCAACAAACTTGGTCATGCTTATCTAGTTGTTATCAGAAAGTCTTTGTTCTTTAAATCATATAAAGGGATAAAGCAGACAGCAGGGTTTGTATGATATTTTCCGACAATTACCTGTTTGAAAACCTTCATGAAACAACCTGTTTCAGCTGTCATCATTACGCTTAACGCTGCAAAGCAACTGGAAGCCTGTCTGCAAAGCCTATCGTTCTGCGATGAGATTGTGGTGGTGGATTCAGGCAGCACTGATGAAACCATCGCCCTTGCCGATCGTTACCAGGCAAAAGTGGTCGAACAAGCCTGGTTGGGTTTTGGTAAACAAAAGCAGTTTGCGGTCAAACAAGCGAAGCATGATTGGGTGTTGTGTATTGATAGCGACGAACGCGTCAGCACAGAACTACGCAATTCAATCGAAAACGTGTTGCAGCAACCACAGGCACAGATTTATCGCATGCCACGCAGCAACAAATTCATGGGCCGTTTTCTGAAATACGGTGAAGGTTATCCAGACTGGAGCACCCGTCTGTTTAACCGCCAATCCGCACAATGGTCAGATGACCCGGTTCATGAAAAAGTCTTATGTCAAAGTGCTGTCGCCAGCCTGGATGGTGATCTGCTGCATGAATCGGGTGAAGACATCAGTCTCTATCTGCAAAAACAGAACCGTTACACTTCGATACAGGCACAACAGTTATTTGAAAATGGAAAACAGGCGGGGATAGTCCAGTTGCTGCTTAGCCCTTTATTCCGTTTTCTGCGTTTTTACCTGTTCAAACGGGGTTTTATGGATGGCCTGCCTGGCTTGGTGCACATACTGATTGGCTGTTTCAACAGCTTCTGTAAATATGCCAAATTGATGGAACTGAATCGCACAGGAAAGCAATAAACATGAACATACTGGTTACAGGCGCTGCAGGCTTCATTGGCATGCATGTTTGCCAGAAACTGCTGCAACGTGGTGATACGGTCGTAGGCATCGACAATCTGAACGACTATTATTCGCCAGCCTTGAAATTGGCACGGCTGGAACAATTACAGCCATTTTCCAGCTTTAGCTTTGAAAAGCTCGATGTAGCTGACACCAATGCAATCAATGGTTTGTTTGCAGAACACAAATTTGATTCTGTCGTTCATCTGGCTGCTCAAGCAGGCGTCAGGTATTCACTGCAAAATCCGATGGCGTATGCACAAAGCAATCTGATCGGGTTTACCAATATTCTCGAAGCCTGCCGTCACAACCCGGTGCAACATCTGGTGTATGCCAGCAGTTCCAGCGTCTACGGCGGCAACACCAAGGTGCCTTTCAGCGAAGCTGACAATGTTGATCATCCTGTCAGCTTTTATGCAGCAAGCAAAAAAGCCAATGAATTGATGGCACATAGCTATGCCCATCTGTATGGCATTCCAAGCACTGGTTTGCGGTTTTTTACCGTATACGGGCCATGGGGCCGACCGGATATGGCTATGTGGCTGTTTACAGAAGCAATTTTGCAAGACAAGCCAATCAAGGTTTTCAACCATGGCAAGTTGCAACGTGACTTCACCTATGTCGACGATATTGTCGAAGGGGTGGTGAGAGTGCTTGATCAACCGGCGACACCAGCAGAGGATTTTGCCAACGATCCTCTCAACCCTGCCATCAGCGATGCGCCACACCGGATTTTCAATATTGGCAACCATCAGCCAGTAGAGCTGGAGACGTTCATCAGCACACTGGAACAATGTCTTGGCAAACCGGCGATTAAAAACTACATGGATATGCAAGCGGGAGACGTGTTTGCCACTTACGCGGATACTTCACGCTTGCAGACAGCGGTTGGTTTTCATCCTGATACCAAACTTGCCGACGGGATTGCGCAGTTCGTAAGTTGGTACAAGCAATATCACGGTGCATGAAAACCGGTTCGGCAAAATGGAAAAACGGGCCGCTGATTTCAGCGGCCGTTTTGTTTTGCCAGGAAAAAGGCCTGTCGTAATCGTATTGCTTGTTCAGCAATATCATCTGCATCAAACAGCTCACTGATGATTGCAGCGGCGTCAGCGCCGGCAGAAGCGATTTGTGCAATGTTATCGAGGCGGATCCCGCCGATAGCTACAACTGGGCAAGCAAGAGCGGTTTTTGCGTCACTGAGAAGGTTTAATGGGGCTTTGACAGCAGCGGGTTTGGTGGCAGAGCTGAACATGCTGCCAAAAGCAACGTAATCAGCGCCATTGGCAATCGCCTGCCGCGCCAGTTCCAGCTGGTTGTAACATGTGGCGCCAATCAACATTGATGGACCCAGTTTCTCTCTGGCTTCGGGCAAATTGCCGTCAGATGCTCCAAGATGGACGCCGTCAGCCCCAATTTGTATTGCCAGTTCGACATCGTCGTTGATGATCAGCGGTACAGAATAGGCACGACAACGCAGCAGCAGCTCACGGGCCTGCTGCAAACGTAGTGTCTTGTCAGTTGATTTATTGCGGTATTGAAGGATATCGATGCCGCCATCCAAAGCGGTATCAACGATTGAAATCAGACGTTGGCTGTTGTCCGTG
The DNA here is from genome assembly GCA_030917985.1 of Pseudomonadota bacterium. GTDB lineage: Bacteria > Pseudomonadota > Gammaproteobacteria > Burkholderiales > SCOH01 > CALMFQ01. The sequence continues at coordinate 6,688 of JAUPTR010000382.1, forward strand.
TCCGGCGTAATTGCATACAGGCCGTTAATTCTGGCTGGTTTCATTGTCTTCGTTGCGAGCCCAGAACAAACGGTCGGGAATGAACTGGCCCATGCCAGGCCGGAAGCCGGCTTTAAGCGTTTGCCAGGTATATTCCTGGGCTTCTTTTACCGCATCAGCCATTTCCATACCGCCAGCAAGCAGGCCGGCAATCGCCGAGGCCAGCGTACAACCCGATCCATGATAACTGCCAGGCAAACGCTGCCAGCTATCCGAACGAACCTTGCCACCGCGGTTATACAAGGTATTGATAACCTGGGAAGTATTTTCGTGTGTGCCGGTAATCAATACATATTCACAACCCAGGGCCCGGATCCGGCGGGCACATTCATCCAGCGAAGGTTCTTCATCGTCGTCGTCAACCAGGCGGCGGGCTTCGATCGAATTGGGTGTGATGATCATGGTGTGCGGAATCAGCAATTCACGCATTGCCACAATCAGTTCTTCAGTGGCGAATTCATCGCCGGCACCCGAAGCCAGCACTGGATCCAGCACCAGCGGAATATCCGGATAATCGGCAACAATTTCGGCAATCGCCGCAACATTGTCGGTACTGCCAATCAGACCGATCTTGAATGCGGCAACCGGCATGTCTTCCAGAATCATGCGCGCCTGATCTATTACCCAGTCGGCTTCCATTGGCAACAAATCATCCACGCCGGCGCTATCCTGCACGGTGATCCCGGTAACAACCGACAAAGGATGACAACCCAGACTGGCGAGGGTGAGAATATCTGCCTGCAGCCCGGCTCCACCGGAGGGATCGGTAGCGGCAAAACTAAGCACAATCGGAAACGGATGAGTCGACATCAAGTCGTGACTTTCGGCAAATCGGTTAGAATAATTCCATTTTAGCCGAATCGGCAAATTTGGAAGATTGCATGAAACGCTATATGTGCCTCATTTGTGCCTTTATCTACGACGAGCAGGAAGGCCGCCCTGAAGACGGTATTCCGCCGGGTACCAAATGGGAAGATGTGCCAATGAACTGGACTTGTCCGGATTGTGGTGCACGCAAAGAAGATTTCGAAATGATTCAGCTCTGATTTTCATTTTTGGAGAGATCTCGGATGATGCTGAAAAAGTTGGCTGTTTCGGGCGTAATCACTACTGCATTGATGACTACTGCCTGCCAGAGTGTCAACACCACTTCCGGCGGTGCAATTGGTGTTGATCGATCACAAAACATGGCGCCATCCTGGCTGTTGTCAGAAAAGCAGGTAGAGCTTTCCGCGGCAGAATCGTATGCAAAGGAAGTGGCAAAAGCGCGCCAGCAAAACCGGCTCAATACCGATACCCGCAATACCCAGCGCATTAACGCCATCGCCAAGCGCCTGATTCCGCACACCGCAACCTTCCGGCCGGATGCAGTGCGTTGGCAATGGGAAGTCAATCTGGAATCCCGCGATGAGCTGAATGCCTATTGCGCACCGGGCGGGAAAATCATGTTTTTCACCGGCATCATCAATCGCCTGTCGCTGACTGACGATGAAATTGCCGCCATCATGGGCCATGAAATGGCGCATGCCTTGCGTGAACACGGCCGCGAAGCCATGTCGCGGGAGATGGCCAAGCAGATGGGCATGAATGTGCTGGCCATGTCCGGCAAAGTTGGTGGCCAGACGTTGCAGTTGCTGGATCAGGGTACTGGCGTATTCATGTTGAAATACAGCCGTGAAAATGAAACAGAGGCTGATCGCATTGGCCTGGAACTGATGGCGCGGGGTGGTTATGACCCGACCGCGGCAATTTCCCTGTGGCGCAAGATGGCAGCCGCATCGGGCGGCGAACCGCCGGCATGGCTTTCGACTCACCCTTCAAATCAAGGCCGCCAGAAGGATCTGAGCGATAAAATCCCGCTGGTGATGCCTTTGTACCAGCAAGCGAAAAAGGGCCGTTAATACTCATGTCAGGCAATTATCTGTGGCTCAAGGCGCTGCACATCATTTTTGTGGTCAGCTGGTTTGCTGGCCTGTTCTATCTGCCACGCCTGTTTGTCAACCACGCAATGATTGATGATCCGGCAACACAGCAACGGCTGGCGCTGATGGAGCAGAAGTTGTATCGCTTCATGACGCCACTGGGCATTCTGGCTGTGTTATTCGGCTTTTGGTTGTGGTTTGGCTTTGGTTTCAGTGGTGGCTGGTTACATGCCAAGCTGACGCTGGTTACTGTGCTGATTGGCTACCACCTTTATTGTGGCAAGCTGATGCGGGATTTTGCCGCTGGCAAAAATCAGCGTAGTCATGTCTGGTACCGCTTTTTTAATGAACTACCGGTACTGGTGTTGTTTGCCGTAGTGATACTGGTGGTTGTCAAACCGTTTTGAACCTGAACTATCAATCTGGAATTTCTCATGACTTCGCAAAATCAGACCCTGTTTGAACGTGCCCAGCGCCATATTCCGGGTGGTGTCAATTCGCCGGTACGTGCCTTTGGCAGCGTTGGCGGTACCCCGCGCTTTTTTGTTCGTGGCAGCGGTGCCTATGTCTGGGATGCAGATAACAAGCGTTACATCGATTACGTTGGCTCCTGGGGGCCGTTGATTCTTGGGCACGCACACCCGCAAGTAATCGATGCGGTAAAACACGCAGCTGATTTTGGTCTGAGTTTTGGTGCGCCGACAGAGCAGGAAATTGATCTGGCTGATTTGTTGTGCGAAATGTTGCCTTCAGTGGAAAAGGTACGTCTGGTCAGCTCCGGCACCGAAGCCACCATGAGCGCCATCCGTCTGGCGCGTGGTTTCACCGGCCGTGACAAGATCATCAAATTCGAAGGTTGTTATCACGGCCACGCTGATTCACTGCTGGTCAAAGCTGGTTCCGGCCTGCTGACTTTCGGCAATCCGAGCTCTGCCGGCGTGCCGGCAGCTGTGGCTGCCGATACCGTTGTTTTGCAATATAACAACCCGCAGCAGTTGGCAGAAACCTTTGTCAGTATCGGTTCGCAGATTGCCGCCATCATTGTTGAACCGGTGGCAGGCAATATGAATCTGGTCAAACCGACTGCGGAATTCCTGCAGGCCATGCGCAGCCTGTGTGATCAGCACGGTGCCTTGCTGATTTTTGATGAGGTGATGACAGGTTTCCGTGTAGGTCTGGGTTGTGCCCAAGGCTTGTTCGGTATTCGCCCGGATCTGACCACACTCGGCAAAACGGTTGGCGGAGGCATGCCATTGGCCGCGTTTGGCGGGCGCGCCGACGTGATGGACAAAATTGCGCCACTGGGCCCTGTGTATCAGGCTGGTACCTTGTCGGGTAACCCGGTGGCGGTGGCTGCCGGCTTGGCTACGCTCAAGCTGCTGCGCCAGCCAGGCTTCTATGAAAAGCTTGCTGCCTCGACCAGCAAAATGCTTGAGGGCCTGTGCCAGGTTGCCAAAGAAACCGGCCAGACATTCAGTGCCCAATCGGTAGGTGGCATGTTCGGTGTTTATTTTGCTGCTGATTGTCCGCAGAGCTTCAGCGAGGTGATGGCTTGCGACAAGGATCGTTTCAATCGCTTCTTCCACGGCATGCTGGATCAGGGCGTATATTTGGCGCCGTCGGCTTTCGAGGCAGGTTTTGTTTCGGCTGCCCATAGCGATACCGATATCGAAGCAACAATTGCTGCAGCGCGTCATGTAATGGCATCGCTGTAACTGGCATCAAATAATATTTTATTACCCAATGTCCTACTGCGCAGGCAGTGGGACATTTTTATAGCTGTTCATTCCGTTTGCATTTTCTTCTAAAGTTTGGGAAAAAACTGCCGATTTGTTTTGCATTGCAGCAAAATCTGGTAAGTTTTCACCATGCGTAGCACTCATTATTCCTCTGTTACCACGACTTCATCGACTTTGGCCCGTTCCAGTCGCGCCAAACCGGTTGTGTCGATGAATGATCTGACTGAACGTTCTGTGGCCGCCTTTTATGGCCAGGAACCCTCATCCATTTCGCGCCGCGTGCAGCGTCAGGACCATGACGAACTGCCCGGCGAACGTCGCAGTGGTGATGACCGCCGTTCGCAGAATCGTCGCGAAGACCGGCAAAATGTCTGGCTAGATACCCGCTCCGGCCAAGATCGCCGCCGCCAGCATCGACGTGCCAGTGACAGTATTCACGTGGTTTCGCTGAAAATCTGAAACATTTTCACGCTACTTCTTGGCTCTCGGGAGGCAATAGCGGCTGATTTAGAGTTTTCCTCGCTATTGCTGAAAATACCCCGATAGAAATAATTTGCATGCACAGTAAAGGGTGATCCCCTATATTTCGTCATTATATTAACAAACGATGAAATACTGACATGGACCGCATTCAACGTAGCCACGAACGTTCCCGCCTTGGTCGGCTGTTGCTCGAAAAAGGCATTATTTCCGAAGAACAACTCAGCAAGGCGATAGAGCAGCAGAAAATCACCGGGCAAAAACTGGGTGAGGTTCTGACGGGCTGGAATCTGGCCACACAGCGCCAGATTAATGGTTTATTGCGGCGGCAGCGTAATCTGCGTATGGCGGCGGCGGTTGCAACGGCGTTGCTGGGGCCGCTACAGGCATTTGCCGCATCGCCTGCTCCCGTCACTCAGGTTTCATCGACCCAGTCGGCTGCCAATCAGCGAGGGGAGGGCTTGCAGGCTCTGAGCGAAGAAGAGATGGGCGATGTGTCGGCGCAGGGCAGTCTCTCGCACGACCAGTTGCTGAATCTGGCGCAGCATTCGAAAGACGGTGACGGCCTGGAAGTGATCAAGGATGTAGCCAAGCTGCTCAACCCGGTGTTGCAGATGCTGGAATCGGAAACCAGCATGAAGGATGTCGTTTACGATCCCGACAATGCGCGGGCCGTGGTCAACAAGGATGGTTCGGTCACCTTGCGCTTGCCAAGTTCGATTGGCGAGTTGAGCTTCCGGAATATCCGCGTAGCGGGTGACACCCAGGGTTACAGCCTTGGCAGCATCGTATTGCGGGGGATTGATTTGCGTGGATCGTCGGTGACAGTATTGGCAAATCGCTGAACAACATCTGTCAGAAACAAAAAAGGTGAGCTCCGGGCTCACCTTTTTTCTTTTTGCTGTGCAGATATCAATCTGCGGCACGACGTTTGTAAACCAGCCCGGCCTCGAGCAGACATTCGTCATCGGCCAGTTGCTCGGTTGCCGGGTTGGCGCATACCCGCTCAAAATCGTAAATGAGCCCGTTACGACGAATCCAGGCGAAAATTGGCTTGTCGAGATAGCTGCCAAGCGTTTCAACTGCAGTTGTCACCTGCTCCATTGATATGGCACTGCTTGGCGCAACTTCTGCGGTTGCCTGATGGGATGCGTTTTCAGGGGGCGGCGTTTTTTGACCAGAGCGCGAGAGCATCTGGATATACATCCGATACAGCCACAGCGGCAGCGCAACGCGCAACACCCGTTTTTGGGCGGTGATGACACAGGTAACCGGAAAGCGAAACTGGCAATGTGGGCACTCGGCCTGTGCTGCCAGCAATACCCGTTCGTTGATATTGGCGGCAATGCCAAACATATGTGTAGCCGACACCGTTTTATCGCAGTGCGGACATTTCTTGGCAAATTGCTGAATGCGGTCGCCGTTACGAAAACGAATCGGCAGAAACTGGCTGATTTTGTCGAGCTTGCTCATTACTACCTGGTGCAAAAAAAAGCTGGCGGAGTTTAACCGAAATTGCTTTTGATGTGTCGTTATTGATTAGAAAGCAATTTTTAATTGTATCCGAGCTACGCCAGCTGCTTTTTACCGGCATTAATCCACCACGATGAGCGTGCCTGTTTCACCCTGTTCACTGTGCGGGCGCAGGAAACCTGCCTGATGATTGCAATAGAAAGTGTAGCTGCCGGTTTTGGTGGGGGTGAATGTCACCATATTGTTGCGCTGGGAAATGGCGGTGTTGATCTTCAATCCCGCTTCCGGCGCAAACAGCACAAAAGTGTGCTTGTTGACACCATCCGGAATATTGAACATCAGTTCAACCGGCTGGCCGACCTTGACCGTAATCTGATCCGGACGATAGTAATAATTGCCGACGTAGACCTGTTGGCGTTGCACTTTGTCGGTCCCCATCACCGCCGTGCGTTCGCGGGGCAGGTCATCCTTGGGGCTGGCCATTGCGGGCAGGGCGGTGCCGGCAACAACCAGGCTGGCAGCGACGAGCAATACTTTCATTGGTTTTCTCCTCATTGTTTTTTGTTGTGGCAGAAGGGGTTTTCGGCATTTTTACACGCTGACTATAGCAGGCTTGATGACATCCGGGTATCTGATGCTGGTCAAAGTGTTGGCCGGATATCGCGTGCTAGAATCTGCAGCCTGATTAATGATATTCGGTACGCCGCCGTGAGCCAGCCCACTGTTCCTCCAAAAAAGATTGTCATTGCTTCACGTGAGAGCCTGCTGGCCATGTGGCAGGCCAAATACATCCAGGCACGCCTGCGCGAACTCTATCCGCAGACCGAAGTCGAGATTCTTGGCATGACCACTCAGGGGGACCGCATTCTCGACGTCACGCTCAACAAGATCGGTGGCAAGGGCTTGTTTGTCAAAGAGCTGGAAGCCGCGCTGGAAGAAGGCCGTGCCGATATCGCCGTGCATTCGATGAAAGACGTGCCGATGGTGTTGCCGGAAGGTTTTGCGCTGGCAGCGATTGGCCAGCGTGAAGATCCGCGCGATGCCTTTGTATCCAACAATTTCGCATCGTTGGCCGATTTGCCGGCTGGCGCCGTGGTTGGCACCTCCAGCCTGCGTCGCGAATGCCAGATCCGAGCCCGTTTCCCGCACCTGAAAGTTGAGCCGCTGCGCGGCAATGTGCAAACCCGCTTGCGCAAACTGGACGAAGGCCAATACGCCGCCATCATTCTGGCTGCCGCTGGCCTGCGCCGACTGGAACTGACCGACCGTATCCGCTCCTTGCTGAGTGCCGAAGACAGCCTGCCAGCCGTGGGCCAGGGCGCGCTGGGGATTGAAATCCGCGCTGACCGCGCCGATCTGTTTGCCTGCCTTGCGCCGCTGAATGATCCGGCAACCGCTGCCTGCGTGCGTGCCGAACGGGAAATGAGCCGCCGTCTCAATGGCAGCTGCCAGGTGCCGCTGGGCGGCTTTGCCGAGCTGCAGGATGGCGGCTTGCGCCTGCGCGGTTTTGTTGCCACGCCTGATGGGCAGAAGCTGATTTCCGCCGAACATCGTGGCAGCACCGACACGCCGGAAGCGCTTGGTGCGCAAGTGGCGCAGGATCTGCTGGCACAAGGCGCCAGCGCCATTATCAGCGCGCTCGATCACTGATGACCACACCACTGGCGGGCCTGCGGGTGGTGATTGGCCGCCCGCGCGAGCAGGCCGCCAGACAGCTGCAATTGTTTGCCGAGGCAGGCGCCGAAGTATTGGCACTACCGCTGATCGACATCCAGCCCCCGCTCGACCCGCTTCCCTTGCAGCACGCCGCAGCACAACTTGCCACTTATGACCTGCTGATTCTGGTGAGCCCCAGCGCAGTTGATATGGCCATGCCGCGCCTGCTGCAGGGCCGGGATTGGCCAGCCACGCTGCAAGTAGCGCTGGTTGGGCGCGGCAGTGCTGCGGCCTTGCGCCGCTGGCTGGCAGTAGAACCCTTGTTGCCGCAAAGCGGTGCCGACAGTGAAGCCCTGCTGCAACTGCCCGAGCTGCAATCGTTGCCGGGCAAGCGGGTGCTCCTGTTGCGTGGCAACGGTGGGCGCGATTTGCTGGCCGACGCCCTGCGCCAGCGCGGCGCGCAGGTGGAGATTGTTGAAGCCTATCGCCGCGCCCTGCCCTGCGTCGATTTATCTCCGCTGTATCGACAAGGTCTGACAGCCTTGCTGCTGACCAGCTCCGAAGCCTTGACCAACCTGCTGCAGATGGCTGGAGAAAGCCGCCGCCAGTCGCTACAATCGCTAGTGATATTTGCCATTCACCCGCGCATTGCCGACTATGCCCGCAACAGCGGCTTTGGCTCGGTGATGCTTGCCGAGGGTGGTGATGCCGCATTGCTGACAGCCGTGTGCGACTGGTTTGCCGCGAGAAAGAAAGCCTGATGAGTTCACCTGAAACGGCGCAAGCCGCCAGCAGCACTGAAACGGTTGCCAACAGCGTGCCGGCGCCGGCCGAGAGTGCACCCGCTGCCTCTGTTTTGCCGCCGCCCTTGTGGCGCCAGCCTGCAATGTGGCTTGGCGGCGTGGCCTTGCTGGCGGTGGCTGCACAATGGCTCTACACCAAACAGCATCTGGCGGCATTGCAGCTGGAGGCCGGCAGTTTCAACAAGGAAAGCCGGCAAATTGCCGACCGCAACAGCGAGCTGGCGCAGCAGCTGCAAACCCGGCTGGCTGTGCTGGAGAGCAAATTCAACGAAAGCCAGAGCCAGCAACTGGCGCTGCAGGCGATGTATCAGGAACTCTCGCGCGACAGCGACGAAACCTCGCTGGCCGATGTCGAGCAAGCACTCGAGCTGGCCGACCAGCAACTGCAACTGGCGGGCAATGTGCGCGCCGCACTGATTTCGCTGCAGAACATCGAACAGCGGCTGCAAACCAGCCACAAACCACACTGGATTGCGATTCGTCGCGCCGTTGCCAGCGATACCGACACCCTGAAAAAGGCCCCGTTTGTTGATACCGTGGGCATCAGCGTCAAAATCGACAGCCTGGTGAACGCCGTCGATAAACTGCCGCTGGTGGTGGAAAAGCCGCACCCCAAAGCCAGCGCAAAAACCGGACAGCCGGTAGAGCAAAGCTGGCTGTCGCAGATTGCTGCAGATATCTGGAACGACCTGAAAAACCTGATCCGGGTGCGGCGCCTGGAGCGGCAGGAGCCGCTGCTGTTGTCGCCAGAGCAGTCTTTCTTCCTGCGCGAAAACCTCAAACTGCGGTTGCTGGACGCACGCATGGCCAATCTGCAGCGTGACGGCACCACCTTCAAAACCGATATTCGCGCCGCCAACGACTATATCGAACGTTATTTCGACATCAGCTCGCCGGCCACCCAGCGTTTTGCCAACGGCCTGCGCCAGTTGCTGCAAACCGAAATCACCATCCAGATGCCAACCCTGGCGGGCAGCCTGCAAGCGGTGCGTGATGCCAAGCTGAGCAACGAAAAAGTGGTGCCAAAGTGAGGGCGCTGCTGTTATTGCTGGCATTTTGCACCGCAGCAGTGGCGCTGACATTGCTGATGCAGGTGAAAGAT
>JAUPTR010000383.1 GCA_030917985.1 Pseudomonadota bacterium
TATCAGCTGTTGAGCAAAAAACACCGTGATCTGGTGCTCGACGTGCTGGCGCCGGGCTGGACCTTGCCCTTGTTGCAGCGTATGCCGCAGGTGCGAAACGCCATTGAGAATCCGTTTGCTCACGGTCAACTGCGTCTGCAAGAGCGCAGGGCTTTAGGTGTCTCGTTACGCCCGCATCGTTATGATCAGGCGATTGTGTTGCCCAATTCTCTGAAATCAGCATTGATTCCCTGGTTTGCCAACATTCCCAAACGTACCGGTTTTGTTGGTGAAATGCGTTATGGTTTGCTCAATGATGCCCGCAAGCTTGAACCGGACGCATTACCTTTGATGGTCGAGCGGTTTGCTTTTCTTGCAGGAGACAAGGGTGATGTATTGCGGCGACCTGTACCGAATCCGCGGATGGTGGTTGATTCGGCACAGGCTAAGGCAACGCTTGCCTCCTTGGGCTTGTCGCTGGCAAAGCCTGTGGTCGCTTTTTGCCCCGGCGCCGAATACGGCGAAGCAAAACGCTGGCCTGCCCGACATTTTGCCGAATTGGCCCGAAACATAGGGGAATCCGGTGGCCAGGTCTGGATTTTTGGCTCAGGCAAGGATCGTGAAATCGGTGATGCGATTTCCCTGGCGGCGGGAGCGGATGACGTTCATCAACTGGCAGGAAAAACGACACTGGATCAGGCGGTCGATTTATTGTCATTCGCCACTGTTGTTGTTACCAACGATTCGGGTTTGATGCATGTGGCTGCAGCACTGGATCGACCAATCATTGCCTTGTTTGGCTCTTCCAGCCCTGGTTTCACTCCGCCTTTGAGCCAGAAGGCGCAGATTCTGAGCCTGAATTTGCCGTGCAGCCCTTGTTTCAAGCGCGTCTGTCCACTTGGGCACCTGGATTGCCTGAACAAACTATCTCCGCAGCAGGTGTACCAGGCCGTACTGGCGGTCCTGCACTGATTTTGTAGCAGCCTCTTCCTTTCGGCCGATCTTGTGTCGGCCAACTCATTTGCATCTCAATTTGCCGATGCCTCTTTTGCACGTATTACTCATCACAAACATTCTTAAGTTTCTATTGAAAATCGTTAATTAATAAGGCCTGTTGATGGATGTGACGGAAAACCTGGCGCGTGAGCGGCAACTGAAGCTGGCTGCCAAGGTGTTTGACAATGCCAGCGAGGGTATTTTGATCACCGATGCCGACGCCCAGATCATTGCCGTCAACCCTGCTTTTTGCAAGATTACCGGTGTTGCGCCAGAGTCGGCGCTGGGCCGAGTCTCGCGGATGTTCAAAAGCAGCCTGGATTCCAATGAGTTCAACCGTGACATGTTGATGAGCCTTGAGGTTAACGGTCATTGGCAGGGGGAGCTTACCGATCGGCGAGCTTCGGGCGAGCATTATCCGGCTTGGCTTAGCATCAGCGCAGTGCGCGAAGAGTGCGGCGCCATTTCCAATTATGTTGGCGTGTTTTCCGATATCACGGGCCGCAAGGAAGCAGAAGAGCGCCTGTATTTCCTGGCGAACCACGATCCGCTCACCCGATTGCCCAATCGCAGTCTGCTGCACCAGAATCTGTCGCATGCGCTGGCTCGTGCCAAGCTGGGAGCGCAGCAATTGGCGGTGTTGTTCATCGATCTGGATCGCTTCAAAACCATTAACGATACGCTTGGCCACGATGCGGGTGACCGATTGCTGCAGGAGGTCTCGGCCCGCCTTAAGTGTTGCGCCCGCTCCAGCGATACCATTGCCCGCCTGGGGGGGGATGAGTTTACGGTGATCATGGAGGCCTTTCCCGATTCACAAACCGTGGTGAACGTTGCCGAGCGTATTCTGGCTGTCTTGTCGCAGCCGGTGTCGTTGCAGATGCGCGATTATTACGTCACCTGCAGTATCGGTATTGCCTTGTATCCGAACGATGGCCAGGATGCGCAGACCCTGCTGAAAAACGCCGATGTGGCGATGTATCGCGCCAAGGAGTTGGGCAAGAACAACTATCAGTTTTTCTCCAAGGAAATGAACGCAGCGGCATTCGAGCATTTGCTGATGGAAAACAGCTTGCGGCAGGCGTTGGATAAAGGTGAGTTCGAAATCCACTATCAGGCACAAGTTGAACTGCAGCAGAATCGTATCATCGGCCTCGAAGCGCTGGTTCGATGGCGTCATCCAGAGCACGGCTTGATTTCTCCCACGCGATTTATTCCGCTGGCTGAGGAAAACGGACTGATCGTTCCGCTGGGTGAGTGGGTGCTGGAGCAGGCCTGCCTGCAAGCCCGAATTTGGCAGAATCTGGGTTTCCCGCCAATAAGAATGGCCGTCAACTTGTCGCCCCGGCAATTTCAACCGCATGGCCTGATCAAGGCAGTGCGCAGGGCGCTGGATCGTTCTGACCTGGACCCGCAGTGGCTTGAGCTAGAGATTACCGAGGGCATGATCATGCGTAATGCCGAAGAAGCCATCCAGATTATGTCCGAACTCAAGAAAATGGGTGTGCAGCTGGCGATTGATGATTTCGGCGCTGGCTATTCCTCGTTGTACAATCTCAAACGTTTCCCGATCCATAATCTGAAAATCGACCGTACGTTCATCGAGGGCTTGCCGAAAGATGGTGATGATGCGGCGATTGCCGAGGTGATTATCGCCATGGCCAAGAAGCTTGGCTTGAAAGTGATTGCCGAAGGTGTCGAAAACAATGCGCAACTGGCTTTCCTGCGTGAGCAGGGCTGTGATCTGGTGCAAGGTTTTATGTTCAGCAAGCCTTTGCCGGGTGATGAAGTCGAGCAGTTGTTCCGCAATCTTGGTATCTACCAGGATGAATACCAGGCTGTGCTGCCCTTGTCAGTACAGACCAATTACACTGAAGTGGTTTAATCCGTGAGTATCTCCAAAAAAATCCTGTTTGGTTTTCACGCCGTCCAGGCTCGTCTGCGCTTCAATCCGGAAAGTGTGCTGGAAATTTACCTGCTGCAGGGCAGGCAGGATCCTCGTGCCAAAGATGTCATCAAGACCGCCGAGCGCTGCGGCGTGCGTATTATTCCCGCCGATGCCGCGAGGCTGGATGGCATGTCGGGCCATGGAAGTCATCAGGGCATCGCAGCCACTATTGATGCGGGCAAATCTTATGTCGCCATTGATGATGTGCTGGATAATCTGGAGGAGCCGCCATTCCTGCTGATCCTCGATGGTATCCAGGATCCTCATAATCTGGGTGCCTGCCTGCGGGTTGCGGATGCGATGGGGGTGCATGCGGTGATTGCACCCAAGGACAAGGCGGTTGGCCTGAATGCCACAGTATCAAAAGTGGCGTGTGGTGCTGCCGAGGTGATTCCGTATGTGATGGTGACCAATTTGGCGCGTACGCTGCGAGATCTGAAAGACCGTGGTATCTGGATAGTTGGCACTGCGGCAGATGGAGATACCGATCTGTTCCATTTTCAACATGCAGGCCCAATTGCCTGGGTGCTCGGCGCCGAAGGGAGTGGCATGCGGCGTCTGACGCGCGAACATTGCGACAGTATTGTCAGTATCCCGATGTTTGGCTCTGTGGAGAGTCTCAATGTGTCGGTTGCCAGCGGCATGTGCCTGGCAGAAAGTCGCCGTCAGAGACAGCTGCTTGCCAAGGCGTAAGTTTCTGCGCTAAAATCGTCGGTTTTCCAAACCCTTGCCTTATCCGACGACGCAATCGGGAGGCTTTAACCAAAAGGAGTGCTCATGCGTCATTATGAAATCGTCTTTATCGTTCACCCGGACCAGAGCGAGCAAGTGCCTGCCATGGTTGATCGCTACAAAACCATGGTGGTGAACAACGGCGGCAAGATCTACCGTCTGGAAGATTGGGGTCGTCGTCAACTGGCTTACCCGATCCAGAAAATTCACAAAGCTCACTACGTGCTGATGAACATCGAATGCAACCAGGCTACCCTGGATGAAATGGAACACGCATTCAAGTTCAACGATGCCGTGCTGCGTCACCTGACCATCAAGATGGACGAAGCAGTGACTACTCCTTCGCCGATGATGAAGGAAGAAAAAGCACGTTCGCTGCTGGATGGCGCTGAAGCCGCTTCTCCTGCTGCAGCCTGATTGAGTGAGTTGTAACCGGGTTGAACTGAGCGGGAAGCTGGCTGCACTGGATGCGGTCAGATATACCCCGGCAGGTATTCCAGTCATCAATTTCTCGATCTTGCATCAGTCCAGTCAGATTGAATCCGGTATGGAGCGTCTGGTGCAGTGTGAAGTTGCTGCCATGGCCGTTGGCCCGTTGGCAGAAATGATTGGCAAGCGCAGGGCAGAGCAGGAGTGCCGTGTTGTTGGCTTCCTTGCTGCGCGTAACCGTAAAAGCAGTCAACTTGTGTTGCACGTGAATGAAATACGTTTTTAATTCAGAGGTTTGAAATGTCCCGTAATCTGTTCAAGCGCAAGAAATTTTGCCGCTTCACCGCTGAAGGCGTGAAGCAAATCGACTACAAAGACGTCGATGTATTGAAAGACTTCATCTCCGAGAATGGCAAGATCATTCCGGCTCGTATCACCGGCACCAAAGCTCGTTACCAGCGTCAGCTGTCGGCCGCTATCAAGCGCGCTCGCTTCCTGGCCCTGATGCCTTACACCGATCTGCACTAATTCAGGAGATAACAAGATGCAAATTATTCTGCTGGAAAAAGTAGCAAATCTGGGTCAGTTGGGTGACGTGGTTAAGGTTAAGGATGGTTACGCTCGTAACTTCCTGATTCCGACCGGCCAAGCCAAGCGTGCTACCGAAGCTAACTTGAAAGAGTTTGAAGTACGTCGTGCTGAGCTGGAAAAAGTTCAGGCTGAAAAGCTGGTTGCCGCTCAGGCTCGTGCCGAGAAGCTGGAAGGCGCTCGCGTAGAAATCGCTCAGAAAGCCGGTGTTGATGGTCGTCTGTTCGGTTCGGTTGGCAACGCAGACATCGCTGAAGCGATCAGCAAGTCGGGCATCGAAGTCAGCAAGATGGAAATCCGTTTGCCGGATGGCCCGTTCAAGGCGATCGGCGAATTTGCGGTAACTGTTGCCCTGCACCACGACGTGCTGGCGAATGTGACCGTGGTTGTGACTCCGGAAGCATAATCTGGCAACTTCGGTTGCAGATCAAAAAAGGCTGCTGCGGCAGCCTTTTTTGTTTCTGCTCGCTGGTAAAATGGATACCAATTTCACACGGGTTGCAGGCCAATGAATTATAAAAATGCTCCTCCTCCGGAGCGGGATCTACCTGTCGATCTGATCAAGATGCCGCCGCACTCGGTTGAGGCGGAGCAGTCGGTGCTGGGTGGTTTGTTACTGGAAAATTCCGCTTGGGATCGCATTGCCGATCAGATTACTGAGCTGGATTTTTATCGCCACGATCATCGCCTAATTTACCGGCATATTTCCCGCTTGATCGAGCAGTCCCGTCCCGCAGACGTGGTGACTGTGTCCGAATCGCTGGAAAAGGCCAACGAGCTGAATCAGGTGGGGGGGTTGGCTTATCTGGCAGCATTGGCGCAAAACACGCCGAGTGCAGCCAATATTCGTCGCTACGCGGAAATTGTTCGTGAGCGCTCGATCATGCGTCGCCTGGTTGAAGTGGGTACGGAGATTTCCGATTCCGCCTACAATCCGCAAGGGAGGGAGGCGAGTCAGTTGCTGGATGCGGCTGAGGCCAAGGTTTTTGAAATTGCCGAATCGAGCAACAAGGGCAAGCAAAGCTTTCTCAGCATGAATCAGTTGGTGACGGAAGTTGTTGAACGGATTGATACGCTCTACAACCGCGACAATCCCAACGACGTGACCGGTACGCCTACCGGTTTTATCGATCTGGATGGCATGACCTCCGGCCTGCAGCCAGGGGATCTGATTATTGTTGCCGGTCGTCCCTCGATGGGTAAAACCGCATTCTCGATCAATATTGCCGAAAACGTTGCACTGGATACTGGCAAGGCGGTGGCCATTTTCAGTATGGAGATGGGGGGCGCGCAGCTGGTGATGCGTATGGTTGGCTCGGTTGGGCGCCTTGATCAGCACAAGATCAAGACTGGCCGTCTTGAAGATGAGGATTGGCAGAAGCTGACTTATGCGGTTGGCAAACTATCCGAGGCTCCAATCCATATTGATGAGTCGCCTGGTCTGACCTCGCTGGAGGTGAGGGCGCGCGCACGGCGCCTAGCGCGCCAGTATGGCGGGCAGTTGGGCTTGATCGTCGTCGATTACCTGCAGCTGATGTCGGGTAGTAGTACCAGCAAGGATTCGAATCGTGCTACCGAGCTGGGTGAAATCTCCCGTTCGCTGAAGGGCTTGGCCAAAGAGTTACGCGTGCCGGTCATTGCCCTATCGCAGTTGTCGCGTACGGTTGAGCACCGCACCGACAAACGTCCGATGATGTCTGACTTGCGTGAATCGGGCGCCATCGAGCAGGATGCCGACTTGATTCTGTTTATGTACCGGGATGAGTATTACAATCCGGATTCGCCGGATAAGGGCTTGGCTGAGGTGATTATCGGTAAACACCGTAACGGCCCGACCGGGCGGGTGCGGATGGCCTTCCTTGGGCATTATTCGCGCTTCGAAAATGCGGCGATGCCTACTACTGGCTGGCCGCCGGACGAATAAGCAAGGACAGAAATGGCGCCCATCGAGGTGCCATTTTTTATATGCGTCGGATATTATGATTGGGCTTGCAGTCGATGCTGCTATTGGCTTGCAGGGCAGGCTGCAAGCCAATGCAGGAGCGGCTTTCCGGATGGTCAGAATCTGGCCGCCTGTCGGACTTGAGACTGATCTGCTGCGCCAGTGGTGGAAACGGTCCATATTTACCCGTTTTCTCGTGCCCGCTATGCGCCTCGAAAACGGGCAAATCTATCCTCGTTTTCCTGCTCGGCTCGCTACGATCACTCAAGTCCGACAGCCTGCTAGTCGACGAAGCCACAGGCAATCAGCTCTTCCAACAAGACTGCGTAGTCTTTGGCGCCTTTGCTTTTTGGGGCAAAGGCAAAAATGTCCTGATGAAAACCGGCACTTTCGGTGATCGCCGCATTTTCGCTGATGCGGGTTTTGCACAGATCTTTGCCGTAGCGTTCATTCATTTGTTCAATGATGTCGCCAGATAGCCGGCGTTGTGTGACGTAGCGCGTCACCAGATAGCGGCGGGGGATGCGTTTACCGGCAATTTGCTCCATTGCTACCAGCGTGTTTGCCAGTTGATTGGCGCCTTTCATGGCCAGATATTCGGCGGCAATCGGAATCAGGATGGCGTCGGCGGCTGCCATGGCGTTGATCGACAAGATGCCGAGAAACGGGCAGCAGTCGATCAGAATCGGCACGCCGGCGTTGGATAGGTGTTCGTCCTGCAGTGCCTGCCGCAGACGGCGAATGATGCTGCCGGTTTTGGCGTAAAGGGTGTCGATTTTTGCCAGCTCGACGTGGGATGGAATCAGGTTGACGCCGTTGTCGAGATGAACCACTAGTTCGGTGAGTGGTTTGTTGTCTTTGTAGAACGCAAAAATGCTGTCTCCAGCATCGGGTTCAACGCCGGAGATCGCAGTCAGGTGGGCCTGCGGGTCCAGATCGATTATCAGAGGTTCCATGCCTTCCTTGGCCATGGCCGCGGCGAGGTTGGCGGTGGTGGTGGTTTTGCCAACGCCGCCTTTTTGATTGAATACCGCGAGAATCGTCATCTGGTCTCAGGTTTTGTTGTGCGCACTGTTATGGGTTATAGAACCTCCGCTGCGTAGTCTGCAAGCCGCGAGCGTTCGCCACGTTGTAGCGTGATGTGGCCGCTGTGCTGCCATCCCTTGAAACGATCCACTACATAGGTCAAGCCTGAGCTGCCTTCTGTCAGGTAGGGGGTGTCGATTTGCGCAATATTGCCCAGACAAACCACTTTGGTGCCCGGTCCGGCCCGGGTTATCAGTGTTTTCATTTGCTTGGGCGTCAGGTTTTGCGCTTCATCGATAATCAGGAATTTGTTGATGAAGGTGCGTCCACGCATGAAATTGAGTGACTTGACCTTGATCCGCGAACGAATCAGGTCGCGGGTTGCAGCGCGGCCCCAGTCGCCGGCTTCCTGGTCGGTTTGATTCAGTACGTCCAGGTTGTCTTCCAGTGCGCCCATCCATGGCAGCATTTTTTCTTCTTCTGTGCCCGGTAGAAAGCCAATGTCTTCACCCACCGGCACTGTCACGCGGGTCATGATGATTTCGCTGTAAAGTTTGGTTTCAAGTGTCTGCATCAGGCTTGCGGCCAGCGTTAGCAGGGTTTTGCCGGTGCCGGCCTGGCCAAGCAGTGTGACAAAATCGATTTCCGGGTTCATTAGCAGATTCATCGCAAAATTCTGCTCCCGGTTGCGGGTGGTGATACCCCAGACACTGTTTTTCTGGTGCGAATAATCCTTCAATACTTCCAGCAGTACCGTTTTGCCTTTTTGTTCCTTTACTTGGGCAAAAAATGGCCGTTCACCATCCTGGTATACCATCTGGTTGACGAGCAGACTGGCGCATTCCGGGCCGGTTAAGCGGTAGTAATTGCGGCCGTTATCCTGCCACGATTCCATGCCTTTGCTGTGTTGCTCCCAGAAGTCGGGCGATAGCTCATGCAGGCCGGTGTATAAAAGGTCTGTGTCTTCCAGAACCTTGTCGTTGAAATAATCCTCCGCAGCAAAACCCATCGCTCGGGCCTTGATGCGCATATTGATGTCTTTCGATACCAGGATTACTTCGCGCTTCGGGTGAACCTGCTGCAGGTGCATCACCACGCCGAGTATCAGATTATCGGCTTTGCCCACCGGAAGCCGCATCGGCAATTCTGCGGTAATTGCCTGGGTCTGGAAAAACAGGTGGCCGGTAGCATCAAACTCGTTGCGCATGGCCAGTGGAATGCCTTCTTCAATTTTGTCGCCGGCAGCATTCACCAATTCATCGAGAAAGCGGCTGGTCTGGCGCGCATTGCGGGCTACTTCGGACATGCCTTTCTTGTTGTTGTCGAGCTCTTCGAGCGTCATCATTGGCAGGTAGATGTCATGTTCGTCAAAGCGGAACAGACAGGTTGGATCATGCATCAGCACATTGGTGTCCAGAACAAACAGCTTGGTATTGCTCGTTTTGCTTTTGCTGCGCTTGGTGGCGGCCATATATGATCCTTTAATGACGGCTGGACAAATAAAAAACGGCCCACTGGCCGTTTTCTCAATTCAGGGTTTGGACAAACGCCAAGACTTCTTCAACGTGACCAGGAACTTTGACGCCACGCCACTCCTTTCTCAGGATGCCGTTGCGGTCGATAATGAAAGTGCTGCGCTCGATTCCACGCACTTGTTTGCCATACATGTTTTTCAGCTTCATCACACCAAATTGCGCACAGACTGTTTCGTCACTATCCGATAGCAACTCAAACGGGAACGCCATTTTGGCTTTGAAGCTCTCGTGCGATTTCAGGCTGTCGCGGGAGATGCCGACGATATCGCAATTGGCGGCCTGAAATGCGGGAAACTGGTCGCAAAATGCCTGGCCTTCCGTGGTGCAGCCGGGTGTGTTGTCTTTAGGGTAAAAGTAGATGACTAGGTGCCGTCCTTTGGCGCTGGCCAGCTGGAAGGTCGTGTTGCCGGTGCTCGGCAGGGAAAAATCTATGATGGTTTGATTTTGCATAGGGCCTCTTGATGAGCTTAGAAACTCGCGCCATTGTTGTCAAAATCAAAAATGCAAACAAGTGTGGATTGATGGATTTGGTGTTGATTGTGGCTAATTTGTCACAACACTGGCGGAGTTTCAGGCTAGAAACTCGGCGCCTTGGCAGCTGAGTGCGCCGCTACGGCCGGGAATTTCCCGGTATTCAACGCGGTGGTAGGGCAATGCCGACAGATCCAGGCTCTGCAGTAGATCGATGCAGGAGACCAGTTCATACCCCTGTTGTTTCCAGCCAACAATGAGGCGCTCGAATGTCGGCAGCAGTTTCATGCCCTCCAGTTCGGCGTGCAGGGTATAGACATGGTTCTGGTCGCGGGTGCTGGTGAGTTGTAACAAATGCTGGTCTACGTTATCGGCGGAGATGCTGTTGATGCCAATCAGTTCATCCAGCGTCGGGAGTGTGGTTGGCAGCTGCGGGCAGGCAACAATTTCGCCATCCAGCACCGGAATGAAAGGATGGGTTCCCCGGGTGTCCGAACAATAAATGAACTCGTAGTGCTGCTCTTGGCGGAATGCCTGGCGATTCATTTGCCAACCGGCGGCGCCGTGGGTGCGTGCGGGCTGGCCGAAAATCTGCTGAAAACGATTGCGAGCCTTGTCCATTTCCTGTGTGGCCCATTCGCCGCTTTGTTGCACCACATTGTCTTGCCAGCGAATGTGATCATGGCAGTGAATGCCAACCTCGAACCCAGAGGCCGAAACGTTACGCATAATATCGGCGCAGCGTTTACCGATGTCGGGGCCGGGTAGCAATGTGCCGTAAAGCAGGGTGCGCAGGCCGTAATGCTCCACTACCGAGGTGCGTGATACTTTTTTCAGAAAACCGGGGCGAAACACGCGTTTGAGCGCACGCCCGGTGTGGTCACGCCCCAGGCTGAACAGGAAGGTTGCGCCTGCCTGATGCTTTTGCAGTAGTTCGGCCAATGCAGGAACGCCCTTTCGTGTACCACGATAGGTATCAGCATCGATCTTCAGTGCAATTTTCATGGCGAAATGTGTTTGGACGAACGAGAATTAAGATCAGGCAAGCCGCCTGGCTAAGCCATATTGGCTTGGGAGTGATGCAGAAGAGATGTATGTGGTGCCCAGGAGAGGACTCGAACCTCCACAGTGTTGCCACCGCTAGGACCTGAACCTAGTGCGTCTACCAATTCCGCCACCTGGGCGGGCACCAACATATTTTTATACAGACCGAACACCTTGTTGAGTGGTGCCCAGGAGAGGACTCGAACCTCCACAGTCTTGCAACCGCTAGGACCTGAACCTAGTGCGTCTACCAATTCCGCCACCTGGGCCTGTATAATCCCTGAAGAGCGCTGCCTCCAGAGAAGCAGCGCATTATAAAGAGGACATTTATTTTGTCAATTGAAAAAACCAAAAAATACAAAAAACCGAATACCCCCGCAAAAAGCAGCATCCGCAGTCTTGATCCGTTTCTTGAGCGTGAAAAGGCAAATTACGCCAATCCTCTTCCTAGTCGTGAATTCGTTATTGAGCAGGTATCTCAGCATGGGCCTTTGCCAGCCGAGTCGCTGAGTACCTTGCTGGATATCCGGGAAGAAGAGCAGGATGTTTTTGGTCGCCGTTTGCGTGCGATGGTGCGCGATGGTGAAATCATGTTTGATCGCAAGGGCCAGATTTGCGTCGCACAGAAGCTGGATTTGATTAAAGGCCGGGTGCAAGGGCATCCGGACGGATTTGGTTTTCTGATCCCTGACGATGGCAGTCCGGATATGTTTCTGGGGCCGCGTGAAATGCATCAGGTGCTGCACGGCGACCGGGTGCTGGTGCGTGAAGTGGGCAAGGACTTCAAGGGGCGTCGTGAGGCGAAGATTGTTGAGGTGCTGGAGCACGTCAATCAGCGTCTTGTGGGCCGATTGTTTAGTGAGCATGGCGTGTTGTTTGTGGTGGCGGAAGACAAACGTGTCAGCCAGGATGTGTTGGTTGCTCCGGGTCAAAGCATGGGCGCCAAAGACGGACAGGTAGTGATTGTCGAAATCCTGACTCAGCCGAACAAGAATAGCCAGCCGGTGGCGCGGGTTATCGAAGTGCTCGGCAATTATGCTGATCCGGGCATGGAAATCGAAATTGCGTTGCGTAAGCATGCCTTGCCCTTTGTTTTCTCGCATGCAGCGGAAGATCTCGCCAGGAAAACGCCAAAAAAAGTGCGCAAGGCTGACTGGAAACCGGAAGATGGGCTGAAACGTGAGGATGTGCGAGACCTGCCGCTGGTAACCATTGATGGCGAAACTGCGCGTGACTTTGATGATGCGGTTTATTGCGAGAAGCAGGGAAAAGGATATCGCCTGTTGGTGGCCATTGCCGATGTGAGTTATTACGTTCGGCAAAGCGATGGTCTGGATATTGATGCGCGCGATCGCGGCAATTCGGTATATTTCCCGCGGCGCGTGATCCCCATGTTGCCCGAGGCGCTGTCAAACGGTATTTGTTCGCTGAACCCGGATGTTGAACGACTGTGCATGGTGTGTGACATGGATATCAATAGCCAGGGAAGAGTCAAGAAATACCGTTTCTATCCGGCTGTGATGCGTTCGCATGCGCGCTTTACCTACACGAAAGTGTGGGCCATGTTGCAGGATAAAAATGGCGCAGATGCCAGGGAATACGCGGCCTTGCTGCCACAGGTTGAGCGCCTGTACGAGTTGTATCACGTGTTGCGTGCGGCTCGCGAGAAGCGGGGGGCGATTGATTTCGAGAGCACCGAAACGCAGATGATTTTTAACGATCAGGGCAAGATTGAAAAAATCGTGCCGGTGGTGCGTAACGATGCACACAAGCTGATCGAAGAGTGCATGCTGGCGGCCAATGTTTGCGCATCGGATTTTCTGGCGCAGCATAAACACCCGACACTGTATCGGGTACATGAAGGTCCTACCCCCGAAAAACTGGAAAACTTGCGCGCCTTGCTGCGTGAATTTGCGCTGACCTTGCCCGGTGGCGAAGAGCCGCACGCCAAGGACTATGCGCAGTTGCTGGAAAAGGTCAAGGGTCGTGCCGAGGCTCCACTGCTGCAGACGGCTATGTTGCGTTCGTTGCAGCAGGCGGTATACAGCCCTGACAATGTCGGCCATTTCGGCTTGGCCTATGAAGGTTATGCGCACTTTACTTCGCCCATCCGGCGATATCCCGATCTGCTGGTGCATCGGGCGATCAAGGCGGTGCTGCGTGGAGAAAAATACAGGCCGGGGGCCAAGTGGCCGCAGTTGGGTGAACACTGCTCAATGACCGAGCGACGTGCCGACGAGGCCACGCGTGACGTGCAGAACTGGCTGAAGTGCTTCTATATGCGTGACAGGATCGGTGAGGTGTTCGACGGTAGTGTCAGCGCAGTTACCAGTTTTGGCATGTTTGTGTTGCTGGACGATGCTTATGTCGAAGGCTTGGTGCACATCACCGAGCTGGGGCAGGATTATTTTCATTACGACGCCGCGTTGCATTCATTGAGTGGTGAGCGCAGTGGCGTGCGTTATCGCTTGGGTGATCGGGTACGGGTGAAGGTGATGCGGGTCGATCTGGAAAGCAGCAAAATCGATTTCGCGCTGGAAAACCCTGTGGCGGCTGCCCCGGATACCGCGCGTGGCAAGCCGCGTGGCAAACAACGACGCAAGTAATATCAACAAATGGCGGGGATACCCATGTGGGTGGTATGTGGATAACCCCGCCACATGATTGATGTGATGCTTGTTTTTGCCCTTGCCTAAAATTTGATCGATTGCCGGAAACCCGCATTGGAACTTGGTTTTGACTGTTTTGGCTGAGCGGGTTTAGCAGGCTGGTCGAGTATGCCGAGATGGGCGAATCGGCGGACACAGGAAATGGGAAAAACAAAAAACGGACACCAA
>JAUPTR010000384.1 GCA_030917985.1 Pseudomonadota bacterium
GCTGAGCATCAACTTTATTGGTGAATATGGCCCGGTTACCTTCCGCATCGGCCATTCGCGCACAAAGATTAGCTATAGTGGCGAAAGCCTAAATCGCCTCTATGGTGGCCTGCACAATATTGCCGCGTATGGCAACAATGTCAGCGCCAGCACCATTGGCGCGGGCAAATTCAA
This sequence comes from Pseudomonadota bacterium, assembly GCA_030917985.1. GTDB lineage: Bacteria > Pseudomonadota > Gammaproteobacteria > Burkholderiales > SCOH01 > CALMFQ01. Next base: position 175 of record JAUPTR010000384.1, read on the forward strand.
GGACAACAAAGGCTTGCCAGGGATGGTGTACAACACCGTGTATAGCTCGGCAGTCACCAACAACGTAATCAACAGCGCAACATTCCAAAGCAACTTGGCAGCATATCAGACGCAATATCCAAACATGTCCACTGAGTCGCTGACGTCGTTGCTACTCAACAGTGGCAGCCCAACGATTACGGCAGCCTTGCAGTCGGCCGCAGGAGCCGCAGACCTTGCAGCAGGTACATATTACACAGCAACAACTACCGCAGCTGGTTCTGCCACACTCTCTGACGCAGCACTAAAAGGGCACGCAGGGGAGCTTTATGATCAGTACGCTGCAGATAAAAAGATGGGCGAATTTACCGGCGTCGGGATCATTATTGACCCAGGCACCTGGCTGATTCAAGGTGAATACACCAAACGTAAAACAGAAAGTTTTGTTGCCGACAGTACTGGCTGGTATCTGACCGCCGGTTATCGCTTTGGCAAAATCATGCCATTTGTCAGCTTTTCCGACTTAAAAGTTGACAGTCCAACAGATGCACCGACACTTATTAATGCGGCCGGACAGCAAGCATTAGCAGGAGCAGGACTGGCCTGTACACAAGGCGCACCTGCAGCACAAATGGCAGCGGCGCTGGCAGCGGCCGGAAAAACCCCTGCGGAAATTACGCAGTCAATCAATTCAACCTGCTTCGCAGGATATGGATTGACCAATTCGCTGAGCCAAGGCGTAGACAAAACGGTAAAAAGCACATCGTACGGTCAAAAAAATATCTCCCTCGGCTTGCGTTGGGATGCATTCAAGAGTGCTGCAATCAAGTTCCAATATGACCGCATAGACATGGAAAAATACTCTCGCGGTACGCCAAACAACTATGCACACACGATAGTCAATCCGGGGACGCCAACAGACCCCTCTATAGGCTCAACGACGCTACTTGGCACCGCCGACAATTACGCTAGCCCAACGGATCCAAAGAATTTGGCTGGCGCAGGGCAAACTGCAGTTACCCAGTTTGATAAAACCAAACCACTCAATGTCTTCAGCCTTGCTGTTGACTTTGTATTCTAAGAGGAGGATGAGACATGAAAACCATCATCAAACGTCACATCCTCAGCGCAGCCGTTGCCACTTTACTGATGGCACCTTCTGCATGGGCTGAAGTTGCGGTTGTAGTCAGCGCCAAAAGCCCGGTGGGCAACATGACACAGGAGCAGGTTTCGCAACTGTTCTTGGGCAAAACCTCAACCTTCCCGGGTGGTGCGCAAGCCCTGCCAATTGATCAGGCTGAGGGCCAGGCTGCACGAGACGAGTTTTATACCAAGGCAACGGGCAAATCTGCTGCACAGGTGAAAGCCTACTGGTCGAAGATCATCTTCACCGGCAAGGGGCAGCCGCCAAAAGAGGTGCCAAATACCACCGAGGTAAAAAAGCTGGTTTCCGGCAACCCGAACACGATTGGCTACATTGAAAAATCGGCGGTCGATTCGAGCGTAAAAGTTGTCTGGTCGGAATAAGCCATACAATTCAAGGCAGCAAATACAGAGGCAGCTTCGGCTGCCTTTTTTTATTCCGGCAACATCAAAATACAGATATTGAAATCATGCGCACACACCCCATCTGCTTCGAGCCAAAGCAATAATTAAACCGGAGTAAACGATATGACCACAGCAAACAAGGAAACATTGGGCTTTCAGGCAGAAGTCAAACAACTGCTGCAACTGATGATTCACTCCCTGTACAGCAACAAGGAAATTTTCCTGCGCGAACTGGTTTCCAATGCATCAGACGCCTGCGACAAGTTGCGCTTTGAAGCCATTGCCGATCCAGCCCTGCTGGAAAACGACAGCGAGTTGAAGATTGGCGTGTTTTTTGACAAAGATGCCAGAACCATCACCATTCGCGACAACGGCATTGGCATGAGCCGCCAAGAGGTGATCGAAAATATTGGCACGATTGCAAAATCCGGCACCAAGGCCTTCTTCGAGACGCTGACCGGCGATGCCAAGAAAGATGCGAACCTGATTGGCCAGTTCGGCGTAGGCTTTTATTCGTCCTTCATCATTGCCGACAGCGTCACTCTGATCACCCGCCGCGCCGGCCTGAGTGCAGAGCATGGCGTGAAATGGGAGTCTGGCGGGGAAGGCGACTTCAATATTGAAAACGTCGACAAAGCTGAGCGTGGCACGGAAATCATTCTGCATCTGCGCGATGGCGAAGACGAATTTCTCAACGACTGGCGCCTGCGTTCGATCATCCGTAAATACTCTGATCACATCACCCTACCGATTCTGATGCAGAAGTCGGCCAGTGTTGACGCCGAAGGCAAAGAGCAACCCAGCAATGAAACCGAGGCGGTCAACCAGGCATCGGCGCTGTGGGCTCGCCCGAAAAACGACATCAGCGAAGAACAGTACAAAGAGTTCTACAAACACGTTGCCCATGACTTTGCCGACCCTCTGGCCTGGAGCCACGCAAAAGTTGAGGGCCGCCAGGAATACACCGAGCTGCTCTACATCCCGACCCGCAAGCCATTCGATTTATGGGATCGCGAACGCCAGCACGGCATCAAGCTGTATGTGCGCCGGGTATTCATCATGGAAGATGTTGAGCGTCTGCTGCCGCAATACTTGCGCTTCGTCCGCGGCGTGATCGACTCGAACGACCTGCCGCTGAATGTCAGCCGCGAGATTCTGCAACATTCCAAAGATGTGGACACCATCCGTGCCGGTTGCACCAAAAAAGTTCTGGGCCTGCTGGATGATCTGGCGAGCAACGATGCCGATAAATTCAAGACATTCTGGCAGGAGTTCGGCACCGTATTCAAGGAAGGTATCGGCGAAGACCACGCCAACAAGGAGCGGGTAGCCAAGCTATGCCGGTTCGCCTCCACACACACCGGTAGCGCGGATCAAACAGTATCGCTGGATGACTACATCGCCCGCATGAAAGAAGGCCAGGACAAGATTTATTACGTTACCGCCGACAGCTTTGCTGCAGCCAGCAACAGCCCCCACCTTGAGGTTTACCGCAAAAAAGGCGTAGAAGTCTTGCTGCTGGCTGATCGTGTTGACGAATGGGTGGTATCGAACCTGCACCAGTATGCAGAAAAAGCACTGCAGTCCGTCGCCAAAGGTTCGCTGGACTTGGGCTTGCTCGAAGATGAAAACGAGAAATCACAACTGCAGAATGATGCAGATGCATTCAAGCCGCTCACCGACAAAATCGCAGAGACACTCTCGGAACAGGTCAAAGAAGTCCGTGTCACTCACCGCCTGACAGACTCTGCCGCCTGCCTGGTGGCGGATGAGCATGCCATGAGCGGCAATCTGGAGCGCCTGCTGAAACAAGCCGGCCAGGACGTGCACAGTAGCAAGCCGATTCTGGAAATCAATCCGCAGCACATGTTTGTGCGCAAACTGCAGGCAGACATCGGTAGCGATCGTTTCAGCGACTGGTCACACATCCTGTTCGACCAGGCACTGCTGGCAGAAGGTGGCCAACTGGAAGATCCGGCCGGCTTCGTCAAACGCCTGAACAGCCTGATTCTGGCGCTGGCAAACTAGCCCCCTGCGGATTTGCGACGCCCTTCCGGGCCCGAAATCCGCTTGCAAATGCGGAGCATAAACACTACCCCAGGCAAGCGCTGCTTGCCTGGCGGTTTACCGTTTCAGATTGGCGTGGCAGCCTGA
>JAUPTR010000050.1 GCA_030917985.1 Pseudomonadota bacterium
ATGGCTTGGCGATGGGCTGGCAGTTTTTCACCCGCTTCCTCAACCCGTTTGCCGCTATCGGCCGCGCGCAGCGGCTGAAAACACAGGCCGAGCGCTGGCGGCAGGCTTTGGCGCAGTTGCCTGCCGTTAACAATTAAATCAACACGGCTGCAAGCCGCTCTGCTATTGCCTCGCAGGCCGGCCTGCAGCCCGCTCCAGGATTGGCCCGCAGGCCGCTGCCAAAAGCGGGGCAAGCCCCGCCGTATTTTGCTTACTGATTGACCTTGCCCGGCAGCGACAGATTGCCGGATGCGACCTTGAACACGTTGACCACGCACAGCAGCGGGTTGTGCATGCTGGCGTTGACGCGCAGGCCGGCGGTGACGCCGTCGAAGCTGGCGGCCGCGATGGCGTCGGAGTGGTCGAACGGCACTTTCACTTCGACCATTTCACCGCTGAAAATCGGGCTGTAGCCGGGACTGTCGAGCAGCAGCGGCAGGCCGGGCCAGGTTTTTGGCAGCCTGGGCGTGGTGCCGGGCGGGATATCCACCACTTTCAGCGCGTCCTTGCCGCAGGCGTTGTCCGGCTGCAGCACCACCCAGTGCGAGTGCCAGAGATTGCCGTCGTTTTTAGGATCGCCGTCGCCGTTTTCGTCGAACAGCGGTGTGTAGTCAAAATACGGGTGCGAGGTGACTGCCAGTGCCAGGATGCCGGCCTTGGCTTCAAACCCGACTTCGCTTGGATCGAGGCTGGTGGGCCAGACGTAGGAGAACACGTTGCTGCCGGCGAGTTTGCCGGTTTTGCTCGGGCGGCTTTTGCCGGCCTTGCCGGATACCGCCATGTGGAAGGTGGCGACATTGCCTTTCAGCGTGACTTTGCTGTGGATGATGTCGAACGGCGCCTTGACGGCTTTGGCCGGTTGGCTCTGAATGCCGCCCTGGCTATGGTCGTGGGCGGCGGTGCTGGTGGCAAACAGGGCGGCAGTGAGTAGTGCGAGTGGGCGAATCATGATCAAGCTCCTTCGTGGTTGAGAAAAATCTTGCCTACCGTTTATATGGTAGGAGTCCTAAGTAATATGGGCTAAAAATCAGGCGCATCTGCGCCTTGCCCGCATCGGCCGCGTTGCCGCAGCCGGATCAGTTATCGATTGGCAGCAATGCCCGCCAGTTGTCGCCTTGCACGCTGGCGTCTGCGGCTGCGTGTTCCGGGCAATCCAGCCGCAGCAGCCGTACCGGCAGCGGGGCATCCACCAGCCCGCAGTGGTGCGGTGCCTCGGCGTCGGCGTGGCGATTCGACTGGAAATGCCGGCAGGTGACGCAGGCGCGGATTTCCGGAAAACGTTCGTTGCGTTGCAATTGGCCAATCAGTTGCAGCAAGCCGCTCAGCAGTGCCTCTTGCGTGGCGGGTGGCAGTGCGCTGACGGCATCGCCGGCAAACAGCAGCGACTGGCTGGCGCGTTGTGCCAGTTCTACCCCGGCCTGCGTCAGCAGCAGCGCCACGGCGCGGCCATCGTCTGCGGCACGGGCTTTTTGCACCAGCCCCTTGTTGACCAGCGCGCTGACCGAATCGCTGGCGCTGGCGGGGCTGATCGCCAGTTGCTGTGCCAGCCACGACAGCCGCACGCCTTCACGCCGCGACAACAGCAGTTGCAGCATATCGGCCTGCGCCGGGTTGAGCCCCTCTTGCGTGGCAAACTGCCACATGCCGCCACGCATGACGCTGGAGATGCGGCTGATGGCGCTGACAATGCGCTCCTGCAGACTTGGGGTGTCGTTCCAGACTGATGGGGTGGGCTGATCCATGGGCTTATTCTCTGGCAGATTGCGATAAAAGTAAAGGACTCCTAATTAAAATCTGCGAGTAGGGTGTATTGTTGCTGTGCTTGCGGCCTCAAGAGCTGGATGGCTACGCCTTGCTGCTAAAATGCTGCGCTTGGGTTATGGCAGATGGCGGAGCAAATGCGCGTGAATCAATTTTCCCGAGTGGGCCGGCGGCGGGCCTGGATGCTGGCGTTGTTGTTGCCGGCGCTGACAGCGTGCACCAGTGGCGACACCAGCAACGGCGGCGGTTCCTCCGAGGGCGGGGGCAGTAGTCCGGGGTTATACGATTACTGGCTGAACGCTACGCAGCTGCGCACTCAGGTGCGCGATGACTTTTCCTCCAGCTTTGCCAGCAATGTTGGCCGCTACAGCCATTTCAGCCATGTCTGGCTGTTTACGCCAAATACCAACAGCAGCGGCGGCATGGCGCAAGACAGCGCCAATTCCACGCTGCTGTATATCAACAGCAACCATTTCTACCGGCTGGCGAGCTATGGCAGCAGTTTGCTGCAGCCGGTGCAGGTGTCGAGCGAAGGCACGGCGGACGGCATTTGCAGCTGGCACGGGCCGCAACGGCAAACACCGGATAATCTGCGCGCGGTTTTCAAATACCGGCTGCCGGGGAGCGACCGCAGCTGCTACAGCGCAGACGACGTGTTTCGCGAAATCCGCCTCGACATGGGCAGCAGCGACGTGCCGCAAACGATCAGTCTGGATCGTTTTCGCGCCGACGAGATCTATGCCGCCAACGGCGATTTGGCGGGTTATCTGGTGGCAGCTGCGGCCGGTGGCATTTACTGGTATGACGCCAGTTTTGCCAACCCGCGCCAGATTGCCGCCGCCAGCGGTGTGAGTGATGCCAATGCCGGCTTTATTGCGCTGGCAAACTCGCCGGATGGCCGTTATCGGCTGCTGCAACTGCAGGGCAGCGGTGTGTTTGTGTTGGATATCCAGACCCAGACCATGAACAAGGTGGCGGAAAACAGCAATATCGACAGCCTCGGTTATTACGCGGGCAATTTTTATCTGGCGCAGTCGATCAACGGTGCCGCCAAGTCGGCGCTGCGGGTGCCGGTGGATGGCTCGCTGGTCGGGCAGGCGTTTCTGACCGGGCTGGATCAGGTGCCGGGCATTGCCGGCGAGTATCTGGTTTATCAGAAAAACAATGCCTCGGGCACGGATATCTATAGCCTGAATCTGGGCCTGGATGGTGCCAGCGCGCGGCTGATCAAGCGGCTGGATGCGCAGGAGCAGGTATCGCTGGCCGGTGGCCGCTTGTATTACACCGTGCGCACGCTCTCTGGCGGCATTGTCAGCAGCGTGCAGGCGCTCTCCTTATTGCCCGATGGCAGCGATGAATTTGCCTTCAGCAATGGCATCTGGGTTGGCCGTGACTACCGCAACGGTGAGCAGCCGAATTACCCGTTGCTGGCGTCGGATCACATGTATCTGGCCCAAGATGTCAAGTTTTCCGGCAACGGCGTGTGGTCGGGTGGCCGCCTGAGCTGGGTGCATGCCGCCACCGGCCGCTTGGGCGGCAATATCGGTGCGTTGCCGGCCAATGTCTACGCCTATCGCTTTGCCTCGTCCGACTCGTTCAACACGGTGCTGGGGCTGGGGTATTCGGCGGATGCCAAAACCACCTATTACCTGCGCGCCAATCGATTGCTGGGCAAGGTTGCCAGCATTGATCAGAGCCCGACCGATAACAACTATCGCTGGAAGGGCGACTGGAGCGTTGCTCCCTGAGCTGACGCAAACCATCGGCCTGCAAGCCGCTCTGCCATTGCCTTGCAGCCTGGTCTGCAGGCCGCGAGGGGATTGGCTTGCAGCGATGCTTTCGGGTGCGTTGCATTTTCGTGATGGCGGGCGCTGCCAAGCGGCGCTGGCTTGTCTATGCTGAAGCAGGCCGCCATGGTGGTGGCGGCAGCGTTGGCTGGGAAAGGGTGGCGGGATGAACACCGAGAGTGTGGATTTTGATCTGTTGCCGGAGGTGATGGTCGAGGTGCAAGACCATCTGCCGGAGCTGGAGCGCGATCTGCACCAGCTGGTGCAGTATCCGGATTCGCTGGAGCTGCTGGCCAGTGCTTTCCGCCATATGCACACCATCAAGGGTGATTTTGGTTACTGCCATGCCACGCCGATCATGGAGTATGTGCATCATCTGGAAGGGGTGATGCAAAGCCTGCGCAGCCGTGTATTCCAGTGTTCGGCGCTGGTGGCCGAGGCATTGTTGCAGAGCATGGACCTGATTCACGGCATGATGCAGAGCTTGCTGGAATCACGGAAGTTTGGCCGGACCCCGCCGCCACGGCTGATTGTGCTGATTGACCAGCTGGCGCAGGCAAGAACCCAGCCGGCGGCCGATCAGGCGGCGCGGATGGTGCTGCTGTCGCTGCACGATCCTTGGCAGGACGAGGCTGAGCCGGCGTTGCCGGCGGCGCCGGCCGCCGCTGCCGACAGCATCAGGCGTGCGCTGGCGCTGGGGGTGCAGTTATCCGAGGCGCTGGTGCTGCGCCAGCCTGCCTGGCGTGGCCGCTCGGCGATGCAGCTGGCGCTGGTGCTGGCGTTGAACGCGCAGTATTCGCAGCCGAGCGATCCGGAGGTGCTGGAAATCGCCGTCTATTGGCACGACGTGGGCTTGCTGGCCGCGCCCGATCAGGTTTTATGTCATCACCCGACGCAAAAGCCCGCCGACTGGGGCGATTATGTGGCACACCCGGAGCGCGCCGCCAGCTGGCTGCTGAGTGTGGCGCCGGATTGCAGCGAAGCGGCGCAGATCATCCGCCAGCACCATGCCTGGGCCAACGGCAAGGGCATCGTTGCCCAGGGGTATCCGCACCTGCCACACCAGGGCGCACAAATGCTGGCGTGTGCCGATGTGTGGTTCGAGCGTATCAAGGGTTTGAGCGGGGAGGATTACCGGCGCGGCATGTTGCGCGCCTTATTCGACGTCAACGGCCTGCTCGACAGCCAGTTTGATGCCTTGCTGATCAATGCCTTCGAGGCGCTGGCTCAGGATTTTCAGCTGCCGGCAGCCCATTCCGGTTCGCAGTGAAGACGTCAATAGCCCATCAGTGACGGAAACGAGATGTCCTGAATCGGCCCCAGCGGGTTTTTCTTGTCCTCGAATTCCAGCGTATTCGGCTGCCCGCTTTCCACCTTGTAAATCACCTGATCCTTGCGCAGCACAATCAGGCCGCGAAACTGCCAGCCGCTGCTGCGCGTCTGGCGGCGAAAATTGAACAGATCCAGAAACAGGTTGCCGAAACGCTGTTTGGCATTGTTGCCCAGCAACACTTCATAACCCAGGCATTCGTTACGGGCGCTGAGGCAGGACTGGATGTCCGGGTGCAAGTCCGCTAGCCGGATCGAATCGTTCGGCAAAAAAATCCGCATCAATTCCAGATAGTTGAGCAGCTTGATGTTGGGCACCTTGAATGGATCGAAGCCCATATCTGCCAGCTGTGCTTTGCTGGTGCTTCCAGGCTGTATCGCATCAAAGGCAAGCCGTGCTTCTTCATAGCTATGCCAGCGTGCTTCGGTATGTTGCTGCGCCGAGGGCAGCATGCTGGCGCAGCCATTCAATATCAGCAATGTGAGGCACAGCAAAGCCGGAACGACAGCCGGTTTTTTCATGCAGTGCTCCTTGGCGTATGGATGTGAGGCTTATTGTGCTGCATCTGCCGGCAATTTTGTGTAGAGTCTTTGCTTTATAGCACGTTGGCATGCTGCGCCTCCGGCGCGGCTTGCGGCAACATCGGCATCAATCAGGGAGACAATATGGCTGAGAACAAGCCGACCGTACATTCTTTTGGCCTGGGCGGCGCCGGGGGCAAGTTTTCATCTGGCTACGGCACAACCTACAGCGTTGGCACTTCGTTTGCCACGCCAGGCAAGCCGGCATCGGCCGCACCCGCCACACCGCTGACGCCGGAGCAGATCGAGGCCTTGTTCCAGCGCGCGCAGACGGCGCACAAGGCCGGCCAGCTGGCGGCTGCCGAGCCCTTGTATCTGCAACTATTGCTGGCGGATGCCGGCCACGCGCCGGCACTCCATTTGCTGGGTATGCTGTATTACCAGCAGGGGCGGCTGGAACAGGCCGCGCAGCGCTTGCGCAGTGCCATTGCCGTTCGTGCCGATGCCACCTATTTCGGGCATCTGGGGGCGGTGCTGCTGGCATCGGGGCAGCCGCAACAGGCCGAGGCGGCCTATCTGCAAGCGCTGGCGCTGCAGCCCGACGACATGGGCGCCCATTACAATCTGGGCGTGCTCTATCAGCAGCAGCAACGCTGGGCCGAGGCGGCCGCCGCCTATCGCCAGGCTTTGCGCCTGAGCCCGGCGGATGATGACTGCCTGCACAATCTGGCCGGGGTGTTGCTGATGCTGGGTGAGCTGGCCGAGGCAGAAAGCTGCTTGCGGCAATTGCTGGCCGCACAGCCACAATCTGCGCGTGCTCATGCCAGTCTGGGTGATGTGCTGGCGCGCCAGGGGCGCACCGAAGAGGCGCGTGCCAGCCTGCTGCACGCCGCGCAACTGAGCCCGCAGCAGCCCTTGCCACAGGTATTGCTGGGCAATCTGTATTGGGATCTCAAGCAGTGGGACGATGCCGCGCAGGCTTACGAGCAGGCTGCACGCCTGAATCCGGCTTCGGCA